>JAFGRS010000786.1 GCA_016935045.1 Lentisphaeria bacterium
CGCCTTGCCCCCGGTGGTCCCCGGCATCCAAATCCGCCTCGGCCAACGTCACCGTATTTCCGTCCGCGAGTACTAAGCACGTCATCGGCAGAGTGCCAAGGTTGCGATGCTTCGCGCCGCCGCTTCGAAGGCCAGGCGACCGTTCGGGGCCGCGAGCGGCGCAATGGGCCGTTCGAGTCCGTCGCAGGATTCTCCCCGCAGGTATCCCTCGGGCAGCCGCAGGCTCCCGGAGACCGTTGTGTCGAGCAGGTTGCAGAAGCGGAGGATCAGCCGCTCCCCATCCAGGCCGCGTTTCACCGCCACCAGCGGCCCCCCGTCGAAGCGGATGTCCAGGGCGGCGATCTCCCGGACAGCCGGTTCCATGCGGGGGGCCCAAAGGAAAGGCGGTGTCCCGAACTGCTGCGCCTGCCGCAGCACTGCCAGGGGGTCCCAGGGTCCCGTAGCCATCACGATCCGATAGCGGAACGTCCATTCCTGCCTGCCGCCCTGGCCGAGTTGGCGATCCTGCCGCGTCAGGTTCATGAGCGGCATCGAGGCAATGAGGCAGGCTACGCCCGATCCGTCGTACCCGGTTGCCCGGACCGCCGCGCCGCCGAACTCGACAAGATAGGCGTCGGGTGTCAACACCACCATTTGCGCGTTGTCGGAGGTCGCGCCGGCGAACGTCTGGGCGGCGAAAAGTGCTGGGTTTGCACCCGGCAGATCGTCGCCGCCCTGCGACTGGGCGCCGGCTTTCAGGATCGTCCCGGCCATGTCATAGCGGTAGGTGGGATTGTCGAGTGTTGCCGGGAAGCAGACTTGGACCGTGCGCGCATGCTCATCCCATCCGCCGGCAAACCCACAGACAAGGTCGATCCACGGGTGGGACGCATGGAAGAACCAGCGCGTCGCGTCGCCATTCGTCGTTGAGGCCGCCCAAAGCTGCAACGGCTTCCGCCTGGCGCAGGAGGCGTTCGGCCTCCCGGAAGTCCTGCGTCAGAGCTGCCAGGTGGGCGGGCCACTCCTCCCAGGTGATCCCGAAGGACCCCCCGCAGCGTCGGCAGCACCAGGTGCCTGACGGCGATCTCCTCTTCCACCGCTTCGAAGAACTCGTCGTAGCGCGCGTCCACGAGACGCACTTGGCCGTCCGAGACGTCATGGAAGCGTTCGACGAACCGCCGGTAGTCGTCCGTGCAGGTCCAGTTGTCCCAGCCCGTACCCAGCAACAGGATGCTGTGCACCGGGTAATTCGCGCCCAGGCCGGCGTATCGGTGGACGGTCTGTCGGATGAAGGCACAGCGCTTTTCGAACACCTCGGGGGTGTTGCGGTCGCCAAACATCCGCACCTTCAGGGCATCCCATTTCTCGCCGGCCAACGCAGCCAGCTCGAACCCCTCCGCATAGCCGCCCCAGGACTTGGTGTCCGTGTATGGAGGCCAGTGCACGAGGAGGCGCCTGCCGTTTGCGGCTTCCCACCAGAACAGGGGCCAGGGTGCGCGCCGACGATGGTATTCCTCGGCCCTCAGCGGATACGTCCCGCGCGCCAGCCGGGCGACGCCGCAATCGGTCAGAACGGTTGCCACAGCCCACGGGATGCCCCAGTTCTCCATGAGCAGGCACGTTCTCGCCGGGCGGCCGGTCACGTCCTCGATCTCACGGCTTCCGAGCAAGGCTCGTGTGGCCGTCTCCGTGCTCATCATGCCCCAGAGTTGGACGGAGTGGTTGGCCGCGTATCCGATGTGGCCCTGCCGAATGGCGTGCAGGAGACGCTGCCGGCCTGCATCGCCCCGGTGACGATGGTATACATCCAGCCAGAGCGTCCCATCCAGGTTCCAGCGCCCGCCCTGTTGCTCCACCTGTGCGAGGTAGTAGTCCAGCAGGGCAACCATCCGCAGTTCGATCTGCACCGTCGTACCACACCAGTTGTAGTCGAGGTGCTTGTCCTGACACAGGTACACCGTCCAGGCAGGCTGATTGGCCATCGTCCACCCTCGGGCTGTTTCCGCGGCAGGCCGCGTCATGGACTGAATCGTCCCCGAAGCCATCGGCCTCACCGATCCCTCGCCTGCACCGCAACCCCTTGCCGGGCAGATTCCGACCCGGCATGCGGCTGGTTCTCACGGACCGGTTGGCAGTGGGACCCGGCGCAGATGGGCCGGCGACCAGGGGGCCAGTGCGACCGCATCGCCCGTCGGCCCCGGAACGGCGGCTTCGCGGCCGTGTTCGTCGAAGGACTCGCATACGGGGACCGTGGAGGCGGGAGACCCCTTTCTGGACAACCTCTCGCTATTCGAACATCGACGGATTGTCCGTGACCGCGATCCGATCGATGTGAATCGGCTCGCGCGGTGCCAACTTCACGACATGTTCGCCGGCCGACAGACCGAAGGGCTGGAGGCAGGTGAGACTCTGTCGGCGGTTGTGGGCGGCCAGTGACCAAACCCAGGTCGCGGCACTGCGCGCCTGGAACGGTTCGAGGGGTCCGTCATCGACGCCGAAGAGCATGGAGTCGTGGTTGCCCACCGGTTCTTCCGAGCGCACGCGCATGACCACGAAGTACGTGCCGGCCGCGGGGACGCGGAAGCGGTACTCGGCCGGCGCCGCATCCGTCGGCCCGTCCAGGCGGATGCACGAGCCGCCGGACGCGGTCGCGTCAGCCACCACGTCGCAGGCCCTGCCGCCGCTCGGGGTCTCCGCTTCGAGGTATGTCACCCAGACTCCGCGGCGCGATGGCTGGAGCGGCGTCCGCGCGCCGGTCTCGGCATAGACCATGACCGGTCGCGAGTAGCCGCTCTCGAGCCGGATGAGAAAGGCGCCCCGAAGGGTGTGGCGGTTGCCCATCCTGGCGGGGACCGGCGTCACGACGAAGGTCTGCGTCCTGCCGGATTCGAGGATGCCCTCCGCCGGTGCGACCTCGAACCAGTCGAAGGCGTCGTTTCTGGCGATGCGGAATCGGCTCGAGAAGTCCTCGTCCCGGACGCTCGCGGTGACGGTCGCGGCCGCTGCGGGTTCGCCGTCCCTGACGCTGAAGGCAAGCCGGCACCGGTCCAGGAACACGGGAATCGGCCGCATGGGCAGCACGAGGTCGGAGCCGAAGGGAATGGCCCCGAGATCGACGGTCCCGTCGTCATTCCGAACCGCGAAGTTGTCGAGCGCCAAGCCGCGGCCCCGGGCGGGAGAGTCCGGAAGCAGATCGTAAAGGCCGCCGTCCGGATCGCGGAAGGCGGGCTGGCCGAGGATCCCGTGCGGCTCATCGTCGGCTGCGCCCGTTGACAGCAGATTGCCGTCGCATTCGGAACGCGGGCTGCCGGCGCGGCCCAGGATGGCATTGCGTCCGCCGAAGATGTTGTTTTTCGCAACGATGCGCAGGTTTTCGACCAGGCGCAGGTCGCTCGACCGACCGGCACAGGTATTGTGGAAGAGGAACGACACCGCGCTCGGTCCATTGGCATGCGAAGACGTCTTGATCGTCTGCCCGCCGACTCCACGCTCGTCCGCCATATGCGCCAGCAGGTTCCGGTAGACGTAGGAGGGGCCGGACATGCAGCCCTGAATGCTGACGCCGCAGAGACAGCCCTCCATATGATTGAGGAACACCCGGACATTCGTCTGGCCGCCATCGATTTCGAGGGCGTCGTCGTTGGCGAAACACATCAGGTTGCCGTAGATGTCCGCGTCACGGTGGAACCCGCCGTCGAGATGGAAGTTCCCGGCGCCCTCGACGGCGTCGTTCCAGCGGTGCGGGTCACTGCCGATGAAGTCGTTGTAGCGAAGCACGGTGGAGCGCGGCTTGTCGATGCCCACCGCCTGGGGCCCGGCCGGGTGCGAGTAGTACCATGGGTTGGCGGTGTTCACCGGGTCGTGAATCCAGCAGCGCTCGATCACGGTCCCCACGCTCCGGGCCACCAGGATGGCACTGTCCCAGTTGATCGCGGCACCCTCGGCCGTGTAGTACTTGCCGTCGAGGTCGAAGCGCTGCGTGCCGACCCTGCCCCATCCGGCAATATCGCAATTGACGATGCGGACGCACTCGCACTTGCGGACGCTGACTGCTTCCTTGAGCCCGCCGCGCAGCGTCAGGCCTTCGAGCAGGACATAGCGCGCCTGATCGAGTTCGATCAGGGGTCCGGCCCGATCGTTGCGCAGGACGAAGCCCGGCGCGGCCGTGTAGCGTATCCAGCCATCCGGTGTTCCGGCCTCGCCGATCCTCAGGCGTCCGTCGAAGGTCTTTTCGTCCAGTACGACCGTCCGGGCCACGGGAACGTCACCGGTCCAGGTGCGGAACGCCTGTTGGGCGAGCACGGCGCCCTCGCCGTCGGTGATTTGCAGTTCGTAGGGCGTATCTTCGGCCAGGTCCACGATGCTGCCGCGGTACATGCCGTCCTCCGGCGCGTACATCGGCTCGAAGGCCGCCTGCCAGCCGACGCCCTGGCGGCGGTAGCGCACCGCCAGGGCGGGTCTCGCCGGACTGGCGAAATAGTACGAACAGGAGCTGAACAGGGGAACCGCCTCGAAGGCGCCCACATCCAGTTTCGTGTTCCCGCCCGAGTCCCGGTCCCTGATGAGCGTTTCCTCCTCCGGCGTCAGGGCCGCGGCGAATCGGACAAACTCGTAGGTGATCGTTTCGCCGTCGCCGATCGCGTACAGACAGGTCTCGACGGGTGCGGCACCGCGCCAGCCGAAGCGGGTGCGCATGTCGACCGCGTAGAGGCCCGGCCGGTCGATGTCCAATGCCTCCCGCTTGTCGTACGGCTCGCGCCGGATCAGCTTGATCGTCCCGCGGTCGGAGACCGATGCCACCCTGACCAGGAACCACGGGGTCTGCTCGAAGTCCACCGTGAACGTCTTGCCGGCGGTGATCCAGGCAGGCGGTTCCGGGCTGTCCCGCAGCTGCAGCGCCCCGGGGGCCACGCTCATCGTGCCGGGCGTGGAGGGGAACTGCGTCCAGCCGCCGGCCGAGAAATCGTCGACGACCTGGGCATGTACGAACGCCAACGCCAATGCCGGAAGCGCAACGAAACGGTGGTGAAGCGATCTCATGGTTCCGCCCGGTGGAAAGACCGTCCATTCCTTGTTCCCGCCGACGGCGGCACGGACGTCGGCGGGCAGCGTCCAGCGCCGCGCCGGATCCCGCCTTGCCGCGGCGGTCAGCCGGGGCTGCTACCCGAGGCAGATCCAGGTTGCCCCGGTGGTCGTTCGCAGCCCGTGTTCGATCCAGGGGTCGATGACAATCAGATCGTGGGGACCCACGGCATGATCCACGCCATCGAGGGAGACGATGGCTTCCCCGGCAAGGAGGAACCAGAGTTCGGGTTGCTCGTGCCGGTGTGGGCCGAAGGGGGTCTCGGGGGCGGTCACGCGGGTCACGAAGTGCCCCACGGTGAGATTGCGGCCCCCCAGGTCGTAGGCTCGCCGCCCTTCCTTCGCTTCGAGTTCGCTTGCCCGAAGAAGCATCACGGACACTCCCTTGCCCCGGGTTTTGCGGTCACGGCCCCGCGTCCGAAGCACCGCCCCGCGAAGCGCACGTTCCACGGAATGGCGTTACCGGAATATGGCGCGGCACTCCGCGATGGCAAAGACCGCCGGAGCTGCTCAGGGCCCGCGCGGCGGAGACAAACGGTTCACCGGAATCGTCGTCCGCCGCGGCGGTCTTCTCGGCAAGGCTGTTCCAAAAGCGAGCCGTGAAGGCGAAGAACCCGACCCGCGCGCGGCCGGCCGTACGCTTCGAGATGTCCTCCCCTGCACCCATGTCCATGTGTCCCGGAGTTCGCCCTGCCGACTGGCGTCATCGGGTCCAGACCCTGACCCAATCCACGCGCATGGGCCACTGGCCGCAGCCCAGGATGACGGGATAGTGGAGGTCGTCTCCGACCCGCAGCTCCGGATACTCCCGGAACGGGACCGAGCGCAGAAGGCGGTCGTTGAAGTAGGTATCGATCCGTCCGTCCTCGCCGGGGACCCACAGGCAGCCGAAGGTGTTGAAGCGGGTGTAGTCGGTTCCCGGCGGGGTGGCGATGACCTGACGCTGGTAGGGTTTGGGGTATGTTTCGCGGTGGCGTTTGCCATCGGGGGTGAAGGTCCATACGTGGTTGGCATGCAGGTAGTGCGTGGGATCGCTGACCCACTTCGGATTGTATTCCATGAAGTCGATCTCGAGGAAACGGTAGGGCTTGGGTTCGAGATTGCCGAAGAAGTGCTCGGCGGCCATGGTCCAGAACGCCGGAAAGCCGTCCACCGGTCCGGCCTCGGGATCGAAGGCGATGGAGGCTTCGAAGTAGGCTCCGCCGTGCTCCCTGCCCGCCGTGAATCCGTGCCATTCCCCGGGATTGCCCGTGGTTACGGCGCTGAACAGATCTCCCTGGGCATGGTTGTCCGGGTTGAACAGGTGCAGCACACCGTCCCGCACCTGGATGTGTGCCGCGGGGAGGACGTACCCGCCCCAGATCAGCTTGGGGTAGAATCGGAACCCGGGCCGGCGCGTGTCCTCCAGATCCATCGCGGAAGCGTCGTGAAACTCCTCGCGGAAGGCCAGGCGTTCGAGCGTTCCTGCGACGGCGCCGGGGGGCGCGGATGGCATGGCGGCGACAGAGATCGTCACGGGGGCCTCCTTTCCGTGCCCGGCCCGTGCGGCCGGAGGGGTGAACTCCGGGAGCCAACGCTCGTACCCCGGCCAGGGGGCCTGGTCGGGATCGGGCCATTCGGGGAAGCCTGCAAACGCCGCGATCAACTCTTGCCAGACCGCCCCCCGCGGACCCCCGATCTGGGGCGCGGTGGCCACGTTGGCGACGGCCTCGGGGCCCAGCCGGTCCCGCAACTGGGCCAGATAAAGCGACCTGGGTTCGACGAAGCGTCCGTCGGACTCGACCAGTCCCACTTCGCCGAGGGCATCGTGGCCGATCCGGCGGCTGCCGCGCAGGATGTTGCCGATGGCATAGTTCTGGAACAACCCGCCGAGACGGTTCACGTAGAGGTCCACCTCGTAGGTGCGCCTGTTGTCGATCAGGTTGTTCCAGGCCACGGCGAAAGCCGCCTTCTGGCCATGGGAGGACGGGTTGCCGGCCATGCCGATCTGGGCCTCGCAGAGGAGATTGTCGAAGAGATGTCCGTGGCCCCAGCGCTGATGCCACTCGTTCTTGAGGTGGTCCCGCTCGGACAGGCAGTCCAGCCACACCGCGCCGCCGACCGGCCCGTTACCGATGAAGGCATGGCGGGCATGGCGCCCGTAGCAACGCTGGAACAGGAGCATCTCCCCCTGCGCATTGAAGTAGTACTTACGGCTGCCGACATGCGTCCGCGGCGTGTCCCCGGAAACCCCGTCGATCATGGCGCAGTCCTCGATGGTCAGGTGCTGGGAGCCGCCCGTCGAGACCATGCCGCAGCTGTAGAAGAACCCCACGCAGCGCCGCATCCAGCCATCCCGGGCGTTGGAGAAGCGGAACACGTAATTGGCGTGGTGCTCGTGGTTGAAAAACCCGTGTGGGTCGGTCCTGCTGCGGTCGTAGGCGGACAGGCAGAGGATATCCTCGATTCCAAGCCGCTCGAGGCGGCGTTCCTCCTCGATCTCATGCACCTCGGCCGCGGCCAGGCCTCCCTCCCGATCGATGCGCGACGTGAGGGGCACGTTGAGGACGATCTCGCGGCTGTCGGGGTGGATTTCCGCGACGGTACGCGGGAAGCGCAGCGTGAATTCCCGCGGTTTCCAGAGCTTGGCGAGGCCCAGCGCGTCAACCCATTTCCCGGTGTGGGTGCAGAGGACAAGGATCTCGTCGCCGACCGCCAGCCCCGCCGTCCGGTCCAGGCGCAACCGCCTGCTGCCCGCCGGCAACAGCGGGTCCAGCACCTCGGCGATTTTCCGGGTCAGCGGCGCCTGCCCGCCGCTGCTGAGGAAGGTGGGCGCCATCCCCTTCTCCACCTGCGGCCAATGGATGTACTGGGCGGGCGTAGGATCGGGAATCGGATCGAGCAGTCGATGGTAGATCCAGGTGCCGCCGAAGCCGGCCCCCTCGCCGCGCACCACCACCCCGCCGTGACGGAGATGGATGGTCCGCGACACGGTATATTTTCCCCGGCGCAGGAGCAAGGCGCCGCGGAACCCATCCGCCTGCACCGGCAGGGCTCCAACCCGGTCCACCGCCGCCTGGATGCGCGCCGTATCGTCGCCGCCGTCGGGCTGGGGGTCCAGCGTCGCCACCACCGGCACGTCCGGGATCCGCACTCCGCCGCCGCGATAGCCCGCGTAGGAGAAATCCACGATCCGGTTGCCGTCCTCGTCCATGTCATAGATCAGGCGTCCATCGGGGCCGGTCCGAACCAAACGGCTGGAACCGCCCGCGCGCATCGCCTCCGGATCGCGCGTCACCTCCCGAGCGCCTCCCCGGCTGGGCTGGGCAACAAGCAGGGAACCCCCCAAGGCGCCAAGAACCAGCCGGCGGCCAGCAGCCAATCTCCGCATCAGTGCATCCCCTTTGCTCCCGTTGTACCGGGATGGACGGGCAAATCCCCGCCGTCCGCGAGCCGCCATACCAAATCCGCCGCCCGGTACACCGCGAAAGCGCCCAGATCGCAGCTCCCCGCATCGCGCGGGCTGATCTCAAGACGCAGGGCGGCATCCAGGGGACACACGAAACCCAGGACCGTTTGCTGCCAATGGTCGCCGGACCAACCCTGGGCCGAGGCGATGTAGCGGTCCTGTGTCAGCTCGCGCAGAATGATCCGCATGTCCTTCCCCGTGCTGCGCCGCGAACGATAGACCAGGCAATAGCGTTCGCCGGGAACCAACCCCTCGAGCAACCGGCTCATTCCTGTCGACCCGTCGATCCGGGTCACGCGGACGAACCTGTCCCCCTCGGTCCAGTGGCAACCCGTTCCCGCGTTCCATCCCGCCAGACCTGCCGCGAAATCGCCGTTGACAAGCAGGTTGGGACCGGTCCAGGGAAGCGGAGGCGCGTCGTCCGCCGCCGGCCACAATCCCGCCTCGACCACAGGCACGTCTTCGCGGCGGCGCGGCAACACCGGCATCGGTTCCCCGAATTGCAGGGCCCCCGCATCCGGGTTGGCCCCCTCGGGCAAGCCCGGCACAGCGAAGCCGAACAGGGCCCGCAAGTCCCCGCCCCGGCCCCGCGCCGGGCTGGTCTCGACGAGACTGACATCCTGCGCGGCCAGATCGCGGAACCCCGGCGCCTCCGGAGTCCACAGGCTGTTGCGGTCCAGGCCGAGCGCGGCGGCGCGCGTCCGGTCCTCGTCCCAACCGCGTGCCGCCTCCTGCGGGCTGTACACATTGAAATCCCCGGACCAGTTCGGTTCCACCGAGTTTCCCGAGTTTCCCCACCATGCCTGGCAGTGAAAGAGATTGTTGTAGAAATGGTAGTTCGGGGTGCCGATGCCGAAGACCTTGTTCGACTGGATGGCCCGGCGGGAGGTGCTGGTGTTGTGGTACACATAGACCCAGGCCGGCTGCAGCTCCACCTCGCCGTAGTTCCGGTAGTCCTCCTTGTTGTGGAAGAAGATGTTGCGGTAGGCATAGAGCGGTCCGACCTTGATCTGCTTGACGCGGAAGCCGCAGATGCATTCGGATACGATGTTGCTGTGCCAGCGGCAATGCTCCCCGGCCCCGTTGGGTTCGAGTCCGTCGTCGTTGATCCGGTGAATCCGGTTGTGGTGGATGTTCAGGCCCACGTTCTCGCCGGGGCCTCCCCGGTCCTCGATGCCGCCCCAAATGTCGTGGATGGAATTGTCGTGGACCTCGTGCCAGCCCAGGGTGCGATGGATCTGCACCCCGTAGCGGTCCGAGAAACCGCCGGTCTTGTGAGCCTTCCAGTTGTCCCACGACCCCTCCTCCCAGGGACTCGAGACCGCATACGGGTTCTGGAACATCTCGTTGAAGCGGATGGTGCACTTGTAGGCGCCAGCGTCAAGCCAGACGCAGTAGTCCACCGGCCCGATGGTGCAATCCTCGACCACCGTGCCGATCGAGTTCTCGACCAGCACCCCGTAGGCGGCATAACGCATGGCCAGGGAACGCACCACGCAACGGTGCGCCCCGATGACATGGACGCAAGGCGCCTTCGGCGCGACCGTCATCGGCAAACCGCGCGGATCGCGCAAATCCCCGAACTTGAGCAGCAACTCCCGCTCCTGCCCCCGATACAGTCCCAGGGCGCGAACCCCGTCCCATCGGCTCCGGCCGATGCCCTCGTGGAAGATGCGCGGCCAATGCCATTCCGGATCCTTCACCTGCGCCGGGTCCGTCTTGCCCTCCCGCAGCATGGTGACGACCCTTCCCTCGACCGTGACCAGGAAGGGCAGAAAGGGCAGCGAACAGCGCCAGACCCCCGGCGCGATGTCCTCCGCCGGCTCCCAGCGCAACTCCACCGGCTCGCTTCCATCCAGAATCGCCCCCGGCTCGCCCTCCAGCACGAGCGGCCGGCCAAACTCGCCGCCGCGCGCCATCACCAGCCGCCGGCGGTGGACGCCCGGCGCCAGGCGCACCGTGTCGCCCGGAGCGGCCCGGTCCAGGGCCGCCTGCACATCCTCCCCCGGCAGTACCCGGAACACCTCGGCGGGGACGGACAGGCCCGCCAAACCAATCACCAGCAGCAACGCCCGACGACAGAACATGGCAGACCTCCGGCTAAAAAGGGTGGCTGGTCCAGGAAGTTACCTGCGCTGGGGCGTGGTGCAATCCGTCCCCCGTCGACCTCAGGGCTGTTTCAAGATCCGTCGAATCGCTTCCCGCCGCCACTGCCCTTGCGGCAGTGGAGCGCCGATTCGGGGTGAGGGAGCGCG
>JAFGRS010000126.1 GCA_016935045.1 Lentisphaeria bacterium
ACGCTCGCGCGCCAGGCGACAGGATGCTCGCGAGGATCATGGTGTCGTTGGCGGCAGACTCCACTGAGGGGTTACAACGCAGGAGGATTCCTCGGTGAAAACCCGAAGGGCTCGGGAACGGCTCGGCAGGAGCCCTTCGACGGGGCTCAGTGCCTCGAACCTGTCGAGACGGCTTCGCCCGCCACCACGCTGTGCCTGCCCGCGACCGGAGGGCTGACCTCCTCGCAGACGGCGGCGGCGGCGCGTTTTCCGGTCGCGGGAGCGGTGCCGGTGTCCGGAAAACGGTCTCGGAGGCATGGCGGCGGCGGGGCGCGTTTTCCGGTCGCGGGAGCGGTGCCGGTGTCCGGAAAACGGTCTCGGGGGCATGACGCCGGCGGGGCGCGTTGGGATCCTGAAACAGCCCTGCGCGTGGCAGACCTTCCGGCCGAGCGGAGTGGGCGTGGTGCGATCCTGATCGATTCATGAACCACGAATGGACGCGAATGAGCACCAATGGGCGCAACGGGTTCGGGCACCGGGGGCGGCAGACGGGTCACTCCCGTTGCGTCCCAGTCCAACGCCCCACAACTGCTTCTCATCCGTGTGGATTCGTGTCCCTTCGTGGTACTCCCGGGCATCGTCCAGGCTATAGTGTCCCCTTTCCGGCCCTGCGGGGGGTATGCCTCCCGGGGGTGGAGGCAGGAGCGGCGTTGCGGTCTGCGGAAAGCAACGTGCTGCCCGTCTCGGAATCGTCGGGACCGCCCCGCAAGGCTCGCGAGGACGCTCGCGTTCCAGACCATTTCGGGACGGTTTGCAGGAGAATGGCCATGGCATGGCGTGCACTGCGGTTCCTGGGACTCGTCCTGGTCCTGGGAACGGGTTTGCTTCGGGGCGGGAGCGAGACGGTGGAGTGGCTCGTCAGTCCCTCCGTCGCCTCCGGCAGTCTTGTCCTGGTGCTTTGCGGCTTCAACGCGGCAACCACAGCGAGTGCCGCGTTTCTGCCTTCGGGCGTCTCCTGTCGGCTGACCAGTGCGGCTGGCGGTGCCTGGACGCTCGAGCTGGTCCAGGCCGCGCCATCGGCGGGGTCCATTGTGGTTCCCGGCCGGGGCTTTCACCGTGCCGAGTACCGGGGTCCTCTTCCCGCCGGGGCGCAGGGCATGCTGCGTGGCGAGGTGGTCGGAGTCCAGGCTCCTCCCTTCCTGCTGCCGCCGCCGGATGGCTCCCCGGGCGTTCCTGCGCTGCCTGCGGCCGCGGCCGGCGCCGGGATGTCTCCGGGGCTTCCGGTGGCGCCTGTCCCGGCGCCGGCGCTGCGGGACTACTTCCGGAACTTCTCCGCCCGCGAGCCGGTGTACTTTGCCGTGGGCCTTGGCGAGAAACTCGACGCCAAGTTCCAGGTCAGCCTGAAGTACGCCATCTTCGGGACCTCCCGCAGCGGCCTCTGCCGGGATCTCTATTTCGGCTATAGCCAGACATCACTCTGGGATGTGGAAACGGACTCCGCCCCATTCCACGACACCAGCTACCGGCCGGCGCTGCTGTACTATCGCCAGGGTACCGAACGGGAAGGGGCTCTGTCCCGGATCGACATCGAGGCTGGTTACGAGCACGAGTCGAACGGCAAGGCCGGTTCCGACTCGCGCAGCGTCAACATCGTCTACGTGAAACCCAGTTTCCGCTTCGGGGATCCCGACCGACTCGCCCTGACGATCGCACCCAGGCTCTACGCCTACACCGGCAAGAGCGACAACCCCGACATCCCGCAGTACCGCGGCTACTGTGACCTGGGCCTGGCCCTCGAAGACCACCACCGGGGATGGCTGCTCTCGGCCACCTTGCGCAAGGGGACCCGGGGAAGCTACGGCTCGGCGGAGGTTGCCCTGGCCTATCCCATGCGGCGGATTCTCCCGTCCGCCCCCGAGGCGGACATCCTGCTGCAGTATTTCAGCGGCTACGGGGAGGGCATCCTTGACTACGATCAGCGCTTCGACCCGCAGTTGCGCATCGGCGTGCAACTGGTGCGCTGAAGAGTCGGAGGTCAGCCGTTCGGCTCGCCGCGGCACACCATCCACAACCAGGAGAGGAACCGATCGATGAACCGTAAGCCCCACCGTCACTCCCCGCGCTTCTGCCTGGCCGCGTGTCTGCTCGCCGCCGTGATCGCGGTCCGCGTCCCCGCGCAGACCCTGCAACCCGCGCCCCCCGCCGCGGTCAACGCGCCGCCGGAAGGAGAACCCACCACCGCCGAGGAAGCAACGCTGCAGAAGAAGTACGGCGACAAGGTGACCATCGAGGCCTATCGGGCCTATCGCCGCCTCGTCGAGGGTCTGCCCGAGGACGAGAAGCGTTGGGAGGGCGTCCTCGAAGTCCAACTCGGGGGGTTCTACTTCCCCATTCATCTGCGTCAACGGCTGAAGCCGGACTTTCGCCCCGAGTCGTCCGAGTGGGGGTTCGTCCGCGACGATCCCGCCCTGCCACGGGTCCTTCTGATTGGCGACTCCATCTCGCGGGCCTATACCGTGCCCGTGCGGAGGGGTCTTGCCGGAAAGGCCAATGTCCATCGCGCACCCGCCAACTGCGGCCCCACCGACAGCGGCTTGAGGAACATGGACACCTGGCTCGACCAGGGCACCCGCGCCTGGGACATCATCCACTTCAATTTCGGCATCCACGACCGCAGGAAGACAGCCGAGGAATACGCCGCGAACCTCGACAGGGTCATCGGCCGCCTGCAACAGACCGGCGCAACCCTCGTGTGGGCCAGGACAACCCCCTTCGGACCGAATATCGCCCGGGGCGAGGACGAAAGCATCCCCTTGAACCGCGTCGCGGACGAGGTCGTCCGCAGGCACGGCATTGCGGTCTGCGACCTGCACTCGGCCGTCATCGGCAGGATCGCCGAAGTGCAGGGCAGTGATCACACCCACTTCCAGGCCGAGGGCGTGCGCCTGCTGGCGGAACAGGTCGTCAAGACCCTCGCTGCCTGCCTCGGGGAAGCACGGGGCGCGCAGGCACCGGGGGAGTGACAGCAGCCCTGCGCCGCGGACACGGCAGGCAATCCCAGGCAGGGCCTCGCGGACACAGAGGCGGCTGTACGGACTGCTCTCAGGCGACTGGGGATCCCTTGTTGGGGGATCCGGGACTCTCCGGCGGCCCGGAGCGGCTCCTGCTTCACGCGGGGCTCCCCTTCGGTCCGTCGTAGTCGTAGCGGAACCAGTCCACGTCGAGATGGCCCGCTTCCCGGCGGTCGTTCCAGCAGAAGAACCCGATGCGGTCGCCGGTCCACATGCCGAAGGCCAGGGCGAAGGCGGAGCCGAAGGGTTCGAAGTGCCTCCCGTCGAAGCTGTAGGAGAAGTCGGCCCGGTTGCCGACGTTGCCGGTCCGCAGCCACAGGGCGTCCACGGGGACGGCTGGCCCCATTGCAGGCTCCCCGTTGGCGCTGAAGAAGAGCCGCTTGGAACCGTCCTCCCCGACCCGGACGCCCAGCAGGTGGAACACCCCGCCGAAACGGACAAGCCCGGCGCACTGGCCGGGGGCCATGCCATCGAGGTCGAAGCGGGCTACCGCCGTTCCCTTACCCGTCCCCATCATCCTCTGGCTCAGGGTGTTGCATGCCTTCCAGAAGCCACCTTCTCCCACCGGGACCCCGGCCCGCAGGCGCAGCCACCCCGGGCGTTCCATCAGGGACCAGTGGCTGTCGCGCGGGTTGTGATTCCATTCCCACTGCGGCGCCAGGACGTCGCCGTCGAAATCGTCGTCCGTGGCCGGCGCGCAGACCGGGAAACCGTCGACCGGCTTGCGGAAATGCAGGACCGGTTCGCCGATGCCGTCGCCGTCCACGTCCTTCCCGATGACGGGCCAGCCATCCACCCAGGCCACGGGTTCGAGCATCTGGGGGCGCCCCTGGAAAGGCGTGGGGACATTCTGGATGAGCTGGTGCATGTACCACCATGATCCATTCGGCGCCTGCAGGAGCGCGCCCTGGCTGCAACTGCGGATCACGCCGTTGCCGCGCTGCAGCACGACCCTGTGCTCGAAGGGACCGTAGAGGCTGTTCGACGCGGACCGCAGCACGAGCTGTTTGCGGTCCCCGGTGTCGGCCTCGGGATGATCCGGGCGGTGCGGGTCCGGGCGGTACCACTGGGCCAGGAAGATGTACCAACGACCCTCGATGCGGTAGATCTTCGCCGCCTCGGCCCCCAGGCCGCGGTGGATGACGGCGCCCCCATCCAGCAGGTCGCGCCCGTCCCGACTCATGCGGAAGAGGCGGATCTCGTTGCCCCCTTCCCCGCGCCCGAAGTTGCAGACCATGTAGGCCTCGCCGGCCTCGTCGTCCCAGGCAACCCCGGGATCGGTCCAGCCGCTCTTCTCCAGCATCCGGTGCGGCTCGGTCCAGGGCCCCCGGATGTCTTCGGCGCTGCTCATGTAGAGACCGGTGGTGGTGTCGATCTGGTAGCAGTACCAGCGCCCGTCGTGGTAGGCCAGGTCGCCCGCCCAGACGCCGAACTTGTAGCCGTCCATCCGATCCCAGTCGTACTTCCGGTCCCAGCAGAGCCGGGGCCAGACATGCCCCAGGGCCCGCCAGTTGACCATGTCCCGGGACTCGAGGATGACCATCCCCGGGGACATGTGCTGTTTCGAGGAGATCATGTAGTAGGTCCCGCCCACCTGTTCGACGTCGACGTCGGGGTAGTCGGCATTGAGGATGGGGTTGCGGTAGGTGCCGTCGCCCTGGTCGCCCCAGCTCCCGGTCGTGCCTGCGGGACCGTTCTCTGTACCTTGCATGGACATGATGCACTCCCTCGCGGCGTTACGAACAGATGGCTGATTTCGTGTCTTTTCGCGGATTCGGCGGTCCATGAAGGAATCAGGCTCATCGTCTCAGCCGAATCTCCCTGACAGTAGAGGTGCCCGCGATGCCCTGCCTGCGCCTGCCTGTCGTGTCCACGACGCGGAGAGGTGTCCGCACGGGCTGGCGCGGGCGCTCGAGGCAATTGCAGGACGATTCGTACCGCAGGGGATGCTGCCGCGGGACGCGTGCGGGCAGGTTCAGTGCCGGTGCGCCGGCCGCTGCAACCGTTGCTGGCGATTCGTGTCCGCCTATGGTCCCGCCGGCGGGTCCTTCTCCGGAGCGACCTCCTCCCTTTCCACCAGCCGCGCCTGGATGGTGCTCGGCGGCAGGCCTGATGGCTCGCGGCCCTGGGACATGGGCGCGGGGGCACGCGGCGGCACGACAGCCACCGGGGGAACCGTGAAGACGGCGCCACAGGTGGGGCACTCGCCCTGGGCTCCGGCCATGGCATCGTCCACACTCAGCCGCTGCCCGCAACTCGGACAGGGGAACTTCATGGCCGATCCCTCCTGCTGTGGGCGCCGAGACAAGCCAAACAAACCACGCTGCCGTCACGCCGACCCGCGGGCGCAATCCGGTTCTTCTTCCTTCTGTACTATAGCCGCGGTTCCGGGACTTCGGCAACCCGGGCGAGCCGTCCGTTGGCGCAGCCGTATGGGTTCGGGTACAGTTCGGGGCACCGCGGACATGACTTCGGCCGCGCGCGGGTGGACGTGGGGGGTGCCGCACGGCACGCGCCGGCGGACGGATGCCGAGGCGACGCCGTTCGGCGCGGACGGGGTGAAGGAAAGGACGGGGTCCCGTGAACCGTGACAGGGCTCTCCGGCACTTGACCGAGGGATTGACCGCGGAGCAGCTTGCCGGGTTGGTGACGTCTCTGCTGGACAGGGCACCCGAGGCGGATCGGGCGGCGTTCTGCGGAACGTTGCCGCCGGATGTGGCCGAGGTCGTCCGCGGGGTATGGGAACCGCCGGTGGCCGCAGCAAAGGCGAAAAACCGGTGGTGTTGTGCTGTCGTGGCGTCAGTCTGGCTGGCACTGATGGGTGCGCCGGGGCCCGTTTTCGGTGCCGGCGTGGCGTCACGTGACGCGGCCGAGCCAGCCGATGGCCAGTCACCCCATGGCCTGCCTGACGCGAGTCCCCGGGCGCACGCAATGGCACGTGAACGGATCGGAATCAGCGCGGATGGCCGCCACTTCGTCGGTGTGTCGAGCGGCCGCCGTTTCGTGGCCTGGGGCTGCAATTACGACCACGACGAGACCGGCCGACTGCTGGAGGACTACTGGGTCGAGGACTGGAGCCGGATCGAGGCTGACTTTGCCGAGATGCGCCATCTGGGCGCGAACCTGGTGCGTATCCATCTCCAATTCGGCCGTTTCATCCCTGCTCCGGGGCAGCCCGACGCCGAAGCCCTGGCGCGCCTGCGACGCCTCATCGACCTGGCGGAGGAGACCGGGCTCTATCTCGACATCACGGGACTCGGATGCTACCACAGGGCGGACACGCCAGCCTGGTACGATGAGGCCTCGGAGGAACAGCGTTGGGCCGCCCAGGCTGCATTCTGGCAGGCGGTGGCCACAGTCGGTGCCGGCCGCCCGGCCGTCTTCTGCTACGATCTGATGAACGAACCGATCCTGCCCGGTGTGGGGAAACCCGAGAAGGACTGGCTTGCCGGGGAATTCGGGGGCAAGCACTTCGTGCAGCGGATCGCCCTGGATCTCGGTGAACGTACGCGGGAAGAGGTCGCCGGCGCCTGGGTCCGGTCCCTGGTGCAGGCCATCCGCAAGCGCGACCGGGACTCCCTCATCACGGTCGGCGTCATTCCCTGGGCTCTGACCTTTCCCAAGGCGCGCCCCCTCTTCCATGGAGCCGCCGCCGGCGCCGACCTGGACTTCGTCAGCATCCACGTCTACCCCAGAAAGGGGGAGATCGACCGGGCCGTGGAGGCCCTGGCAACCTACGACGTCGGCAAGCCGATCCTCATCGAGGAGATGTTCCCCCTGCACTGCAGCGCCGACGAACTCCTGGACTTCGTCGAGCGTTCCCGCCCGACCGTCGACGGCTGGGTGTCCTTTTACTGGGGGACCACCGCCGAGGAGTATGCCGCCCGGCCCGGCATCCCGGCAGCACTCAAGCGGGAATGGCTGCGACGCTTCGCGGGCAAGGCAGAAGAGATGAAGGAACGCCCCGAAAGGACTCCGTAGCAGGGCGAGAGTGCCTCCCTGCTCCGGCGTTCGAGCAGCGACACGGCGGACGGTTGCAGGATCACTGCAACGTATGCCGTGGTCCAAGAAAAAGCGGGTCAGTCCTCTAAATAGACTTTATCAGGCTTGCTATATCCCCATCGGTACGATTCGCTCCCTCCCTGGGAGAGGCGTTCCAGGGGCACCGCCGCGTCTGGGGCAGGAAGCGCGCGTTTCCAGACTGGCCGGGTCGGCTGCCGTCAGAGCGACGCCGAGGCGAAGACTGGGCCGAACGGCAGGCAGCCGAACCGGAAGAGGGGGGGCGGGCGGATTGGGCAGGGAGGAGATCCTCAAGAAGCATAAAGTCAAATCAGAGGACTGAACCCGCTTTTCGCCTACGGTAGGCGCCACGAGCCGAGTGGCGCAATTCCCAAGATCCTCCCGCTCGGCTCGCGGGAGCTACTCCAGGCTGCCCTGTGGTGTCAATCCCACCTCCGCCGGTTTCAGGTGTTCTGAGGCGGGACGTCCGCGCCACTTTCGGGACATCCAAACGAATTCTGTGATCATAGGCCTGAGGTGTGTGTACTATCGCTACAAGTATTTCTGTACAAAACAGTAGTGAGGAATGTCCCCAATTCACTCTCAGGGGAGGCGTGGCTTGATGAACAGCACTTCCCCGGGTTCGACCCAGCCCTTGCGCAGGTCGACGCGGAACCACCCCTCGGCGTTTCTGGGATGGAACCGACACGGTGACCGGCGTCCGAACTCCGCCAAGTCGTACTGGGCCCAGTTCACCCCTCCGTCGAGAGAGACGATGAACCCGGTCGCCATGGGGGATGCCGGAGCGCAATGGGACGCCAGGATCACGCCGTCCTCGATGATCATGTTCCCGGACTCGACCCCGGGGTTGAAGAGCAGAGTGTGCCGTTCCTTGTCGAGGATGTCCTCCGGAGCGCAGCGGAAGATCCCCCGGTCATAGGGTTCGGGGCCATTCGAGTCGCTGATCCAGTAGAGCTGCCCGTTCACGAAGCTGATGCCGCCGGCCTTGTAGCGCGAGTTGAGGTGGTCCGAGAGGAGGACGCGCCAATCCCAGCGGTCCGCGGTGGCGTCGTAGGTGCCGCGGAGCCAGTGGCACTCGAGTCCTTCCGGGCGGTCGCCGTCGCCGGTGCAGGCATAGAAGGCATCTTCGTCGGGGTTGTAGGCCACGGTGTGGAGATGGCGGCAGATGACGGGGTTGGCGGGGTCGCCGAGGAGTGTTCCGGCGTTGCCGCCGCCGGGGGAGCCGTTGTCCCGGAAGTGGGGATTCTGGCCGAACTCGTAGGCGATCCTGACCGTATGTCCCCCGTCGGTCGAGTAGTAGATGCGAACCGGGGCCGCGCCGCCGAGGACATTGCAGTAGTTCCCCCAGACCACCATCTCGACGCCGTTCACCTCCCAGGAGTTGATGCCCGAGAGGGTGTGGAAATACCACCCCGGCAGACCCGGGTCCGCCGGCACGTGGGGCGCACGGACACTTCCGTCGGGGCCCAGGACCGGGACGGGCGTGCAACTGCGCAGTGCGTCGGCGCTGAGGTACAGCCCCGCACCGGCGCCGAAGAGGATGTTGCCGTTGCCCAGGATGCAGCTGAAGGTGATGTCCCGGGCCTCCGGGAACGGCAGGCTGCGGACCCAGGACCTGCCGTTGTCCTCGGAGAGGTGCACGGCATCGTCCGTAAAGCCGAAGGCCCTGCTGCCGCGCTGCGAATCGATGCTGGGGCCCTCGGGCTGCAGGCGGTAGTGGAAGTGTTCCGTAGACCCGATCCGATCCGGCGCTGGTTGCATGCGTTTCTCCCTGTCACGAGGTTGTTTGGGGCCCCGGCCGGGGGGCGGCGCCACGGGGCAGCGTCCGGCAGGCAACGCCTCCCCCGCCCGGGGCCGCTCTGGTGGCGTATGGGTTCCCTGTTCGACGTTACGGTGCCACCCGAAACCGTGCGCTGCGGACTTCGTACGGGGCCAGGGATATCATAGCATCGCCTGGCCCGCCCGGAAACGCTGCCGCGAGTTCGTGCATCTCGGCCGCCGGCACCTGTACGGGCCGGTCCTCCGGGTTGATCAGCACGACCAGGCGTTCGCCCCGGGCCAGGCGGGACCAGGAGCGCAGGGGTGCCGGTACGCGCAGGGTGTCACCCGGTGTAGGCTCCGCCAGCAGCCAGGGCATGAACTCGCGCAGTTCCCGGACGGTCTCCCTGATGCCGTTCCACACCTCGGGGGAATCCTCCTTGACGTGGACCGCGTTGTTCGGGGACCAGTACCAGACCAGCCCCCTGGCCCCGGCCGCGATGGCCAGGTGGGCCATGCAGCGCGTCTCCACGGCATTCGGGCGGGTGACCGGGATCGTGCCCGTCGCCTTCATGGCCGCGACGGTTGCCTCGGAGCGCGTACCCTTGTTCTTCAGGGGAAGGTTCTTGTAGGCCCGCCACGCTTCCCACGAATGGCCCTGGATCACACACCACACCGGCTTTCCGGGACCGGCCGCTTCCTGGCAGGCGAGGATCTTCTCTTCGACCATGAGAAGCGGTTTGGTGGGGATGGGGTAGGGATCTTCCCAGAACACGTCGCAGCCCGCGGCGTAGCGGCGGAAGCGGTCCTGCACGGGGAAGCCGATGGAGCAGACCAGGGTGATCTTGGGGTGGAAGGGATCGACGGCGCGGATGGCGCGGTAGGTGGCGAGGAGGTCCTCCGGCGAGCAGTCCTGGATCTCGGGTTCGTCGAACTGGTACCAGGCCAGCAGTCCGGGTGTATCCATGGTCTCGGCCACGTAGCGGGCCAGTTCGGCGGTCCTGCGCTCGCGGACCATGCCGCGCGGCATTCCCAGGAAGACCCCGATGCCGTGGGCGTGTGCCGCCTCGAGGTAGCGGCGCCGTTCCTCCGGCCGCTCGATGGCATGGGAGTCCATTCTGTAGCTGTGGGTCAGGTCAAAACCGGCCTCCAGCAGACCGTCGAAGACATCCTCGCGGTCACTGGGATCCCGGTAGGCACCGATGGGAAAGACCGGCTTCCCGTCCAGCAGCAGGATCCCATCCTCCCGGAACGACACCCGGGACAACGGCTGCTTGCTGCAGAATACCCCGTCCAGGACCACCGGCGCAGGCGCCCCCTCGCCCTCCGGAGGGCTGACGCGGACCCGGACGTCGTGTACGCCCGCAGGCAGAGGATTCAGGGGCCGGAAGCGAATGCGCCCGTTCCCGGGGCCCAGGATCTCCGCCGGCGAATCCCCGATCCACGCCCGGATCTCCCCCACATCCGCCGCCGCGGGCTGGACGAGGACCGCCAACTCGGGACGGGGTGCGTCGGACCAACTCCAGTCCTGGACCAACCGCGGCGGCCAGACGAGGGCATCCTCCGCGACTTCGAACCGGGCCGACCCACCGGGGGGGAACCGCACTCCCCCGCGCGACAGGGTGACCCGCCAGTGCCACACTCCCGGCGCCAGGGCCACCTCGCCGCGGTATGCCTGCGCCTCCACGCCCAGGGGAACCCGGACGACACCCTCGCCCGAAAAGCCGGCATCGGCGCTGAGTTCGAGTTCGCAGGAGTAGCGCCCGTCGCCCCCACGGGGCAGGACCGCGCTCCAGGGCTGCCAGCGCAACTCCGGCAGGGCCGTGCGCACCGTCTCCCCGTCCTTCGGCGCGAGGGGTTCGACGCCGGTCCAGTCGGTCACCTCTTCGAGCCTCAGCTCATCGAACCACGCCTCGCCGGTGCCATCGACCCCGACGGTCACCCGGACGTACGCCACGTTGTCCGGGATGGGGATGGTATGATGCACCTCGATGGCCTGCCAGCCGTGGGTGCCCAGCAGGCCGCGCGGGAAGGAGCCCCCGTTCACGTGCACCTGTTCCGCATCGGAGAATTGCAGATACAGGACGGCGCCCTTGGGTCCGGTGACGTCGCGACAACGCACCATGCCGGCGGCACGGTAGATGCGGCCCACCGTCACGGGAACGTTGATCTCGGCGAAACCCCGTGATTCCGGGCACGGCACATGCAGGCAGTTCCCGGCGCCCTCCCGGTCCGAAACGACGACCGCAGCCCCCCCGGGCAGGCGCCAGGCAGGGGCCGACGCATCCCCGGCGCCATGGCCGTCGAAGTCATCCTGCCAGAGAATGGGATGCCGGGGTTCCGCCGCGGCGACCAGTGCGGTGCAGCCCCAGGCTGCGAGCATGACGATCGGTTTGGGGAGCATGTTCTCTCTTCCCGAGCGATTTCCGTTGCCCTGTCGTGGAGTCCACAGGGGTCCGGGATCGCTAGCGTGCGCGGACGATTTCAAAGGGGATGGCAGGCAGCAGTCCCAGGGACGTCCGCTGCTTGTCCGCGGAATCCTTGGCGCCGGCCTTGCCCCCGGGGCGGTTCGCGATGCGTGTGAAGGCTTCGAGGATCGCGTTTGCGGCATGTCCGTGCGGCAGTTCTTCCTTCCGCGCCCGAAGCGTGAAGGCGAACCCTCCCGGCACCGACTTGACATCCTCCACCGCGAGGCCCGCAGTCGGCTCGCGGATCTCCAGTTCCACGACCCGGGCTCCCCCCCTGCGAGACGTCCGCAGTGTCACCCTGGCCTCGCCTCCGGCGGGGACCCGGATGGGCAGGTCCCCGACAACCTCGACGGAGGGCAGGCCCCAGGCGTTTTTCCGAACCGCAACCGCCAGGGCCTGCGACGGTACCAGATGGCGCCAGAGGAACGCCTGCATGACGTCATCGCACGGGGTCACGGGCCGGGTGACGGTACGCTCCCCGATCCGGGCCCTGCCGACCAGCGCCAGAGTCAGCAGGCGATCCTCTGCAGAGGGCGCCGCCGTCAGGGTGGCGCGAACCGAATCCTGTCCGGGGGCGATGCGACCGCCCGCGAGGTGGAAGCCTTCCGGCGCATCGTCCCCCAGCAGCAGCTCGATGGGGCCGTCGAAGCCATCGCGGCGCAGGGCATGCACGGTCACCGGGGCCACCTTGCCGGCCGTGAGACTCAGGCTCGACGGGCAGAGGTGGAGCGAGAAGTCGGGTTGGGGAGGCCCCAGGCGCAGGCGGTACGCATGGGCGTCACCCCCCTGCTGCTGGGCATCGCTGACGTGGACGATGTACATCCCGTCGCGGGGAAGGGTCGCGCTGAGGTACGAGTCGGCGTAATGGGTGAGGCAGCCGACCTCCTGGTGCAGGTCCCCGTCCTTGCGCACGAAGTCGTCGTTCAGAGCCAGGACCTGCCCCCGCCCATCCGTCAGGCGCAGCAGCGAGTCGACCGGCGACCGCAGCCGCCGCGCCGTGATCTCGGCCACCACCACCTCCCCCTTGCGCCCCCGGAAGCGGTAGGCGTCCACATCTCCCGCCTTGCCGATACGGCCGTTGACGATCAGCGGCAGGCGGGGCAGGCGCTCCGCTTCCCCGGGAGTATCGTTCGGTTCCTTCTCCAGCGACTCGGGGAGCGTGTCCACGGCGTAGAGGATCGGGTCGCAGCATGCGCCGGCGTCCGGCGAGGCCAGGCGGACCGCCGCGCCGCCGGGTTCGGTATCCAGGGGCAGGCGGGTGCGGGGGAGGTTCCAGCCGTCGATGGCGGCGGTGGTCCTCGAACCGGCCCTGGCGCCGAGCGGGAAGACGGTCGTGACCAGCGGCAACTCGCCGAGCGCGAGGCGGTACACGAAATCCTCCCGGCCGCGGTAGATCGAGTCCCGGATGTCGATGGTGTAGACCCCGTCCGCGGGAAGAACGCAGTGCAGCACCGGGTCGGGATCGAAACGGAAGTCGTCCGCAAAAGCAAGCTCTTTGCCCTCCGCGTCACGCAACTCGATGACGCCCTGGAACCAGCCCGGGACCGCGTCCGCCAGGAAGGGTACCAGGCGGCGCGCCCAGACCCGCGCCACCAGGGCCTGCCCGGCCCGGGCCCGGAACCGGAAGCGGTCCACGTCCCCGGGCATCACCTGTCCGTTCACCAGCGCCGGGAGTGTGAGGGGCGGCCCCGCCGGCAGAGGCGACACGGCTCCCGGGTCGTTGGGTTCGAGTTCCCGGGTCTCGGGGAGTTCGCCCACCTGGAAACACACCGGGTTGGTCAGGCCCGAGGCCGTGCGCAGGCGCAGTTCCCGGTCGCCCCCGGTTGCCATGGCCTCGATGGTGACCTCGATCAGGACCGACTCCGCGATCTGGGTGTTCGGCTGGCGTGTGCGGGCCAGGGCGGGGTGGAAGAGTTCGTGGACGATGTGCTGGAGTTCAGGCAGGCTTCTGGCGTCGAGATCGGCAAGGAGGGGGTGTTCCGGGAGTTCCACCGCTTTGTCCTGTGCCTGTTTCTCGGCGCGCGTCTTCCGGGCGGCGGGTCCTTTGGCGGGGGGGCGTTCCCAGGGCAGCATCACCGAGCGCAGGTCCCGTTTGCCGGGCAGCGTCCCGAGTTGGGCCTCCCGCGCCTCGTTCAGAGTGCGCTGCAGCAGTTCGCGCTGCTCCCGATCCAGGTTGCGCAGCGGTCGGAAGGTCCGCAGGACGTCGGCCCGAACCCCTTCCCCCGAGATCACCGCGCCATTCACTCCCCTCAGGAACTGACCACCCACGACGACGCGCACGACTGTGCCGCGTTGTCCCCCCGCCGGGAAGAGATAACCGACGTGCGGCTCCCGGCCCTGCGGCTGGCCAAGAGCCATGCCCCCGGCCATCAGCGCGGCCACCCAGGCGAGCCGCAACGCCCGGACGAGGACGCCGGAACGGCAGCCGTGCGGGATCTGCTCACATGATCTCATGCAGCCGTCCACCTGTCTTGCCCGCCTCCGCACCCGAAGGCAATACCTGCACCGAGAGCCCGCGCGGGTTCGGCAGTGGACCCTCCGGATCGATGCCCAGCAGCTCGTAGATACTGCCAATCAGATCCACCGGGTAGACGGGACGCTCCGCCACCGTCTCCCCCTTCGCGTCGGAAGCCCCCACCACGCACCCCCCCCGGAAGCCGCCCCCGGCAACCACCGCGGAGAAACACTTCCCGTAGTGGGAACGGCCGCCATTCCAGGGCGGCTGCCAGTCCACCCTGGGCCCCCGCCCGAACTCGCCGCTCCACCAGAGGATGGTACTGCTCAGGAGCCCCCGGTCGGCAAGGTCCTCCAGCAGGGAGGCCATTCCCTGGTCCATCTCGGGGAGTTTCCGCCGCATGGTCTCGAAGTGCTGTTTGTGGGTGTCCCATCCCTTGTAGTTGATGGTGACGTAGGGGACGCCGTGTTCGACCAGGCGCCGAGCCACCAGGCAGGCCTGGCCAAAGGTGTTGCGGCCGTAGCGTTCCCTCAGCGCGTCGGGTTCCTCGGTCAGGTCGAAGAGCCTGCGCGCCTCCCCGAACATCATCCCGTAGGCGCTCTCCTCACACCGGTCCAGGTACCGGAAGGAGGGATGCGCCGGCAGCGCCCGGCCCAGAGAGTCCAGGCCATGCAGCAGCTCACGACGGGCACGCTGCCTCGCATCCGTGATCCCCTGCGCCACAATCCCTTCCACCGCAAAGGGCGTCTGGGCCGGATCGCCCCCCGTGGCAAAGGGCTTGTAGCGCTGCCCGAGAAACCCGGCCTCGGAAAAACGGCCCTGGGACTCGGTCAACACAATGTAGGGCGGGACCAGACCCTGGTAGCCGTGGTCGTAGCCCTTGAACAGGGAAACCACCGCGCCGACGCAGGGATACACGAGGCGTCCGGGCGTCCGACCGGTCTGCACCATATAGGATGCGGTCTCGTGGCTGTTGTTGCCGTGGGTCATGGCGCGCAGGATGGCCATCTTGTCCGCCTGGCGGGCGAGGTGGGGCAACTGGTCACTGATGCGGATGCCGTCGACGTTGGTGGCCATGTCCTTGTTGAGGGGGCCGCAGTAGTCGTACCCGGCCTCGGGCTTGGGGTCGAAGGTGTCGAGGTGCGACGGCCCTCCCCACATCCAGATCTGGATGACGGACTTGGCGCGTGCCCGCCTCTCGCCGGCCGCCCCCGATGCGGACCCGGCACCCAACAGGACCGTCCCCGCGGCCGCCAGGCTTCCCCGACAGAGGACGTCGCGTCGGGACAACCGCAGGCCGGACCCTTGTGTATGCATGATCGTCGTTCCGTCCGTTGCCGGCGCCATGGTTTGCGGCGGCGCCCCGGGATCTCAGTGCCGGTAGAGGAATTCCTTGCTGTTGATCAGGGCCCAGGCAAGGTCCGCGGCCGCCTGTTGGGGTGTCATCCCGGCGGTCCGCATGTGGTCCAGGGCCAGGCGGGTTTCCTCGGGGGTGGGCTGCCGCGACAGGATGCCGAGATAGAGCCGGTCCACGGCCTGTTCCGGTTTGCCCTTGGCATCGCGGAGCAGCGCCGTGAGCCCCGGGCCGTTGAGGACGCGTCCCCGGATGTGACTGGAGTTCAGCAGGTGCAGCCGCTGCGCCTCGCTGGGCTGGTTGCTGCGTTCCGATTCCAGGCCGGTGTCCCGCGCGGGCCGACCGAACATCTCCAGGAAGGGGCTGCTGATGCTGCCATCGGCCAGGGCAATGGTCCGCTGCGTCTCGGGGATGAAGGTGAAGGGCTCCGGGATGAGACTCGAATAGCGCTCTGCGGTATGGCCCAGCCCGCACAGGGCATCGATGAGCACTTCCGCATCCAGGCGCCGGACCGGATAGACGGCGAAGGCTTCCTCAACCTCGGGGCACCACGCCTCCCGCGGGATGCAGGACTGCTGGTAGGTCTGCGAGGTGAGGATGAACCGGAAGAGGGCGCGCAGATCGTACCGGGCCTCGACGAAGGCCCCCTCGAGGCAGGCAAGCAGGGCCGGATTCACGGGAGGGTTGTCCGGCCGGATGTCGTCCGGTTCGTGAACAATGCCCCTGCCCAGGAACCAGGACCAGGCGCGGTTGACCAGAGCCCGGGAGAACCAGGAATTCCCGGGGGCAAGCAGCCAATCGGCGAACACCCGGCGGGGATCCGAGCCGACGGGAATGGTCACCTCGCGGCCGTCCGGGAACGCTGCCGCCAGAGGCGTGTCTGCCGTCGGGTCCGGATAGACGATCTCCTCCTTCCACTCGCCCGTCCCCTTGTAGGCAACCCGGGAGAAGAATGCCTCCAGGCCCCGGCGCTGCTCCGCGGGCCAGGTCTCGATCCGACTGCCGAGAAAGCTCAGGGCCACGGCAGCGGCAATGCCGCCCGGCTCCCGACTCTGAACCGCCCGGTAGAAGTTCACCGGAGGCACCCGGAAGTTGCTGCCGCTCGAGGTCAACAGGGCATGGGCGAAACGGTCATAGGGGAGATTCTCCCGCACGGCTTGCCGCACCCACACGTGGTAGGCCTGCACCGCGTTGGGCCAGAGGTTGATGGGAAACTCGGCCTTGACCCGGAGCAGGTCACACCACTTGAGCGACCAGAGATCGGCAAACTCGTCCCGGACCAGCAGTTCGTCGACGAGAATGGCCCGTTTGCCGGCCCGGGTGTCGTCCAGGAAACGACGCACATCCTGCGCGCCGGGCAGCGTGCCCGCGATGTCGATCCAGGCACGCCGCACGAAGACTTCGTCCGAACACAGAGGGGCCGGGCGCAGCCCGCGCCGCGTCAGGTCCGCAAGCACGCATGCGTCGATGGGATGCGCGGCCACGAAAGGTGCGCCGCACTCGAACGGTCGCACCGGCTCCCGCTCCGCCCCGGCCAGAGCCGTGGGACCCGGCAGCAGCGCCAAGAGGAGGCCGGCCGCAACGGCACGCACGAAGGTCTCGGCCATGCACCGCGGCCCCGACGAGACCGGACGCGCCGGCCGGAACGGACCGACGGTGTGGCGCCGTACCCGACCACTGCTTCCGCTCATGCCCGCCTCCGCGCCTCGGCACGCACCCGGACGGCGCGCCGCGGACGCCACCACTGCGGGGAAGCCACTCGGCATGTCCCCATGGGCCATAGGATACTCCTTTCCCTTCTCCGCGGCAAGGCCCCGGCGCCCGGAGGGGCGCATGTCAGCTCCGTAGGTCCCTCTCCCCAGACCCGTACGAGGCGCAATGCGCTACCCTCGTAGAAGGCTGTTCCAAGGG
>JAFGRS010000787.1 GCA_016935045.1 Lentisphaeria bacterium
CGAGTGCCCGCGCGGCCGCGGGCGTTCCATCCCCCTGGAGCGCGAGCGTATCGCGAGCCTCCCGGCGTTCACTGAGGCATTACGGAGTTGGCCATTTCCCGCTTGCATGGGATGGGGGCTTGGTGTAGCGTCCTGGCCACACATCGGCACGGCAAGGAGAGTTGTCTGTATGATCACCCGGGGCATGACTCGCGAGAACCTGGCTTCCCTGCTTCTATCGCGGGCACAGTGGCGTCCCTTTCCTCCGCGTACGGACCGCGATGCCTGGGAGGCGCTGCCCGGCTCGGTTCGGGCGGCTCTGCTGGCGGAGGGTGAGCGGGCGTTGGGGGAAGCCTGGCCGGCGATTCCCGCGCATCTGGCCATGGAGTACGTACGCAGCGGCAACCGCAGTGTCTACGAGCAGGCGAGTTTTCCGCGCCGCTCGATGCTGGCGGCGCTGGTTTTGGCGGAGTGTGTCGAAGGCAGGGGGCGTTTCGCGGAGGCGCTGGTGGACGCGGTGTGGTCCATCTGCGAGGAGTCGTTCTGGGGCGTATCGGCGCACATTCCAATGCAGAAGGCCGGGGCGGGACTGCCGGACACGTCGGAGCCGGTAGTGGACCTTTTTGCCGCCGAAACGGGGGCGCTTCTGGCCTGGACCGTCTACCTGTTAGGGGACCTGTTGGGGGGCGTGTCTCCCCTCGTGGCGCCACGGATCGTGCGCGAGACCGTCCGGCGCATTCTGGATCCCTGTCTGGCCCGGGACGATTTCTGGTGGATGGGGAACGATTCCCGGCGCGGCTTGAACAACTGGACTCCGTGGATCTGCTCGAACTGGCTCGCGACCGCACTCCTGCTGGAGGAAGATGCCGACCGGCGCGCGGAGGCGGCGTATCGGGCGATGACGTGCGTCGACAGGTATCTGGAGGGGCATCCGGCGGATGGGGGCTGCGACGAGGGACCGGGGTATTGGTGTCGGGCCGGGGCAAGCACCTTCGAGTTCTTCGAGACTCTGGCGAGCGGCACCGGAGGCGGGGCGGATTTTCTCGACCTGCCCCTGGTGCGGAACATGGGGGCGTTTCTGTACCGGGTTCACATCGACCGGGACTGGTACGTGAACTTTGCCGACGGGGCGGCGCGACAGGCGATTCCCGCCGGCTTGGTACTGCGTTTCGGGCGCGCCGTGGGGGACGACCGTCTTCTGCGGCTGGGAGCCTATGCCCGGTCTCTCGGGAGGGATTCGGCGTTGAAGTGGCGCATCAGTCTGCCCCGCTCCCTGGGGGACCTTTTCGGGAAGGTGCCCGCGGCTGCCGGGCAGGCGCCTGCGGCGCCCCATGTCCGTGACGCCTGGCTGCCGGACCTGCAGGTGATGACGGCGCGGAGCTTCGAGGGCAGTTGCGCGGGTTTCTTCGTTGCCGCCAAGGGAGGTCACAACGCCGAGAGCCACAACCACAACGACGTCGGCAACGTGATTGTCTTCCTCGATGGCCGGCCCGTCCTGGTCGATCCGGGTGTCGGCACCTACACCGCCAAGACGTTCAGCTCCCGACGCTACGAGATCTGGACCATGCAGTCTGCCTACCACAACCTGCCCAGCTTCGGGGGAGTCCAGCAGATGCCCGGCCGGCGGGCGGAAGCGCAGCAGGTATCCTACCGTCCCGGGGATGAGGAGGTCGTGTTCGCTCTCGACGCCGCGCGCGCCTATCCCGCGGAGGCCGGCGTGCTGTGCTTTTTGCGGACGCTGGTGCTGAGGCGGTCGGCAGGCGAGGTGGAGATCCGGGACGCTTATCGTTTCGGGCGTCCCGTCGAGGCGGTGCTCAGCCTGATGACGCCCTGCGCGGTGCGCCTGGCGGGCCCGGGCGTGGCCGAACTGGTTGCGCGGGATGGGGACGATGCGGGCAAGGTCCGGGCGGTCCTGCGCCATGCTCCCGCGGACGTCCGCGTCGAATGCGAGCCTGTCCCTACCGAGGACGGCCGCCTGCAGCCCGTCTGGCCCGAGGGACTGACCCGGGTCCTGCTGGGGCTGCCGGCGGCCACGGAGTCCGGCGTGCGCCTGGTCCTTTGCCGTCCGGGGGGCTCTCCGGGAGCGGGAGAGTAGGCGTGGCCGGGCGTCAGGGAACCGTGGTGCGCGACTCCCAGCCCGGGGCAGCCGGCGGGGTGTCGGGGTCTGCGGCGCAGCCGTCTTCCCGGGGTGTGGCGGGTCGGCTGCCGAGGGAAGGCCGGAGCCGTCTGCGCATCGATGACCTGGCGCGGCTGCCCTTTCTGTTGGGGCTTGCCGCGCTCATTGTGCGCGAGTTCGGGCGCAGCCGGCTTCAGGTTGTCGAGCCGGGCATTGCCTGGCTGGGGGCGGGTGTGGGCCTGGCGGCTGCCGCCGCACACCTGGTCTGGTACCGCCGGGCGCTGCTGTCCATGCGGCGCCGCGTCCCGGTCTTTCTGGGTGTCGGGGTGGTCGCCGTGCTGGGGTATGGGACCCTTGGCGGTCAACTCCTCGTCCTGGTGAACTGCCTCTTGGACGGGCAGCCGCCGGGGTTACGGACTGTCGAGGTGTTGTACCGGGAGGAACACCTCGTCACGGGTCGGCACCGGCGCACATGGTACACGGTGGATGTGCCCTCCTGGACCGAGGACGTCGATTCGCCTCCGCCGCTGACCCTGCGGGTGTCGAAGGACGTCTACGAGCAGACCGCGAACTCTCTGCTGGTGACCTTGACGGTCAAGCCGGGGGCACTGGGGTTTGGGTGGGTGTCCAGGGTGCAGTCAGGAGATGCGGGGCGTGCCGGTGTGGAGGGGTCTGCCGTTCGCGAGCGGGGTCGGGTGGGCCGGGTCGCCGGGGCTTTTTCGCTGGCATCTGCTTGCTGTTTGGTCGGGTGGTGTTATTGGTTTGCAGTGGGCGCAGGCGGCGTGGTCCTGGCGCCCGTAGAATCCCAGGGAACAAAGGGGGTTGCGACATGAGACGTTGGTTCACCCTGATCGAGTTGCTGGTGGTGATTGCGATCATTGCGATCCTGGCCGCGATGTTGTTGCCGGCCCTGAGTCAGGCACGGGAGAAGGCTCGTCAGAACAACTGCCGCGGGAACCTCAAGCAGTGGGCTCTGGCCATGTTCATGTATGCCGACGACAACTCCGAGCGCACGGCGCCGTACTCCGTGCCGGCGTCGTTTCACGATCCCAACACGAACTACGACTGCAACCGCCGTTCCTTCATCCACCTGCTGTACACCTATACGGGCGACTGGAAGATCGCGGTGTGTCCGACGACGCAGCGGGGTCCGGTGAACGTGGATATCAACGGACGGCGGTCGGTGACCTGGAGCTATGGCCCGAACAACACCTACTTCAACACCGAAGAGCCGGTCGCCAGCGGGCTTCCCCTGAGCTACTTCAAGGTCCCCACGGATACCATTGCCGTCTGCGAGATGGTGGAGTCCCATATCGCCAACTGGGGCGAGTTCGCCGTCGGCAGAAGCGGCTGGCCGGCAGACCTGCCCGGGTCCTGGTCGCACTCCGCTGACCGGTGGGGCCAGAACCACAACCGCGGCTCGAACTACTGCTTCTTCGACGGTCATGTGGAGTTCATGGTGCGGCCCGACATGCGCAATTACTCGGGCGAGAAGCACTGAGCTGCAGGAGCAGGGGTGCCTCCACCCGCCGCCACCGAGCGTCGGCGGGACGCTCGTGACCGGCGGGCCACGGCCGGTGTGGTGCCTTCCGGGGTGCCCGTTGTGAGTGGGGAACGTGGCTGGCTGCCGCTCGCCCGTGAGGCAGCGCCGGCGCCTGCGTGCGGGTAGCGGTAGCCGAAGGTCGTCCAGAAAGGCGTCTCCCGCCTCCACTGTCGGTGCGGCAGTGGAGCATAGCTTGGGGCTGACGGGGCGAGTCGCGCGCCCTGCATCCCAACTCTTCGCTTCCCCGAGACGAGCTTGGTGGAGGCGTTCCGGAGTCGACGGCACCGGCCAGGCCCTTTCTGGACAGGCCCCAGGCATTCTGTCTTCCGGGCGGGAGGCATTGCGGTGGCGGGGGTGTGGTGGGGCGAGTGGAGTCTGGAGGCAGGCATGGACAGCAGGATGTCGCGGCGCGGATTCCTCGGGCGTGCGGGTCTGATGATGGCCGCCGGTGCGCTTCCCGGGGCACGGCTGTCGGGGGCTCCGTCCCCTCCTCCGAACATCGTCTTCATCCTGATCGATGACCTGGGCTGGCGTGACGTGGGATGTTACGGCAGCCGTTTCTACGAGACCCCGAACATCGACCGTCTGGCGCGCCTGGGAATGCGTTTCACGGACGGGTATGCCGCCTGTACGGTCTGTTCGCCCACCCGTGCCGGCATCATGACCGGGAAGTACCCGGCCCGTCTGCATCTGACGGACTGGATTGCGGGCCATGTGCGTCCCCGGGCGAAACTGCGGGTGCCGGACTGGACGAAGCTCATGCGGCCGGAAGAGACGACTCTGGCCGAGGCCCTGAAACCCCGGGGCTACGCCACCGGTTTCATCGGCAAGTGGCATCTGGGGCCGGACGAGGAGACGTGGCCGCTGCAGCAGGGGTTCGACCTCAACATCGGGGGATACCATCGCGGCTCTCCTCCCAGTTACTTCGCGCCCTATCGCATTCCGACCATGGAGGAGGGCCCCGAGGGCGAGTATCTGACCGACCGTCACGCGGCGGACGCGGTGGCCTTCCTGGCGGCCCACCGGGACGATCCGTTCCTGTTGTACCTGAGCATGTACGCGGTGCACACGCCCCTGCAGGCCAGGAAGGAGCTGGTGGCGAAGTACGAAGCCAAGATCGCGGCAGCTCCCGACCAGGCCCAGGGCAGCCCGGTCTATGCGGCCATGGTGGAGAGTATGGACCGGTGCGTGGGCCGTGTCCTGGACGCGCTCGATGCCTTCGGGCTCACGGAGCGCACGGTGATCTGTTTCACCGGGGACAACGGCGGCCTCATCGGGAACCCTCGCCGGCCGGTGACATCCAACGCGCCGTTGCGGGCGGGGAAGGGGTCTGCCTACGAGGGCGGCGTACGGGAGCCGTTTCTGGTCGTGTGGCCGGGGGTAACGGTCCCGGGCAGCACCTGCTCCGAGCCGGTGATCAGTGTGGATTTCTATCCGACGATTCTGGAGATTGCGGGTGCCGGCGGTGACCCGGCGCACAACCGTGCCGTGGACGGCGTGAGCCTGGTTCCGCTGCTGCGTGGGGCAGGTTCGCTGGAGCGGGATGCCCTGTTCTGGCACTACCCTCACTACCACCCCGGCGGCGCGACGCCGTACGGGGCTGTCCGCGCGGGCGACTTCAAGCTCATCGAGTTCTTCGAGGACGACCGCATCGAACTCTACAACCTGCGTGAGGACATCGGGGAGACCCGGGACCTGGCCGCCGAGATGCCGGAACGGGCCGCCGCCCTGCGGGAACGCCTGCACGCCTGGCGTGCCGCCGTGGGGGCCCAGATGCCGTCCCCGAACCCGGACTACAACCCCGACGACCCGGATGGGCAAACCGGCGCGGCGGCACCCCGCAAACAGACGACTCATCCGGAGTTCGCCATCGTCCGGGAGGCCACGGCGGCACGCTCGGAACTCGGCTGGGAAGTGAGCGCCACGAAGGAGGGCACCGTCCTGCGCCCCTTGGCGGAGCCCCTGACGGGACGCGTCGTCTGCGAGGTCCGCATGCAGACGCGCCTCAGGCGGGAAGAGGGTTGGCAGAACGGCTTTCTGGCCTTCAGCGACAGCGGCAGGGACGCGGAACTGCTCCTGGCGGGGCTCTACATCGGACGGCCGGCAGCGGCGGTCTTCGAGGGGTTGAGCACGGCCAGGACGGGGGAGAGTGTGCAGGCTCTCGACGTCGACCGGGACGCGGTGCACAGCATTCGTGTCGTGCTGGACCTTCCCGGCGGGTCGGTCGAGCTGCACGCCGGGGGTGGGGTGGTGCGCCATCGGCTGCCTTCGTGGCTGCGGGCCGTGCGCTACATTGGCTACCACGTCATGCAAACGCGTACCGGCTTCAGCGAGCCGGTGCTGGGGCCGGGGTGATTCCGGCGGAGGAAGGCCCATGAGACGGCGGGATTTCCTGAGGTTTTCGGCACTGGCCTGCGGGGCTGCCTGGGGTTGGCGGGGTCTGGCGGCGGAGTCCGTGGCGGCGCGGCCCAACCTGCTCCTGATCACGGCGGACGATCTGAATTGCGATTCGCTGTCCTGCTTCGGGTGCGGCATTGCGGGGATCTCGCCGCACCTGGATGCTCTGGCGGAGGAGGGGATCCGTTTCGAGTATGCCCATGTGCAGGTGGCCAACTGCATGCCTTCGCGCAATGTGCTGCACAGCGGGCGCTATCCTCACGCCAACGGGGTGGAGGGTTTCTACCAGGTGCGGACGGAGGCCCCCGTCCTTCCGGGGGTGCTGAAGGAGCATGGTTACCTGACGGCGGTCAAGAACAAGGTCGGGCATTCGACGCCCTACAGTCCCTTCCCCTGGGACATTGTGGAGGAGCGCACGCCGGAGGCCCGCGGAAGTTCCCGCAGCCCCCGGGCGCTGGGCGCCTTCACCGCCCGGGTCATCGCGGCGGCGAAGGATGCCGGCAAGCCGTTCTACCTGAACCTGAACATCACCGACCCGCACAAGCCGTTCCATGGCGAACCGGCATCCAAAGAGGCCGGTTTCGACGACTTCCCGCCCTCGAGGACCTTCCGGGCCGAGGAAGTCCCCGTCCCCGGCTTCCTTCCCGAGCATCCCGAGGTCCGGGACGAGGTGCGGCAGTACTTCGACAGCGTACGGCGCGTGGACGACTCGGTGGGGGCTGTGTTGGCCGCGCTGAAGGCGTCGGGCGCGGAGGCCGAAACGGTGGTGATGTTCCTCTCGGATCACGGGATGCCCTTCCCGTTCGCGAAGACGAACCTCTACCACCACAGCACCCGGACTCCCTGGATCGTGCGCTGGCCCGGGCACATCCGGCCGGGGAACGTGGACCGCAGGCACATGATCTCGGCCGTGGACTACACCCCGACGGCGCTGGAACTGGCCGGCATCCCGCTGCCGGATGGGCTGCACGGGCGCTCGTTTCTGCCCCTCCTGCTGGGGCAGTCCCAGGAGAACCGTGACCAGGTGATCAAGGAGTACAACGAGAACTCCGGCGGCGCCCGGCACCCCATGCGCTGCGTCGAGACGCAACGCTTCTGTTACATCTTCAACCCCTGGTCGAACGGCACCCGGCGCTTCCGCACCGCCACACAGGGCACGCGCACCTACAAGACCATGCAGAAACTGGCGGAGACCGACCCCGTCATCGCCGAACGCGTGCGCCTGTTCGACTACCGGGCGGTGGAGGAGCTTTACGACGTGACCCGGGATCGGGACGCACTCCACAACCTGATCGACGACCCACAATTCCAGGCCGAGGCCGAACGGCTGCGCCGCGCCCTGGAAGCCTGGATGGTCGCAACCCGGGACCCCTACCTCGACGCCTTCCGACGCCGCCACGACCCCAAGGCCCTCGACGAAGCCGTCAACCGGCAGCAGGCCGAATCCGACGAACGCCGGAAGGCGGGCCGCGAACGCCAGGGCCGCAGGGCAGCCCCCCGGACGGACCTCCTGCGCCTCGAATCACCCAAGGCGGTCCAGCGTGGCGAGGACGTCGTCATCACCGTCGCCCACACCCTGCCGGCGGAGCTGGGGCCGCAGCGACTCCACGTCACCATCAAGCGCGCCGACGGGCCGCGCATCGAGCGCCAGGAGATGGACGTGCAGGGCACCGGCACGGTGCAGGTCCCTTTCCGGATCCCCAACGACCCGGGGATCGGGACGGTGGTGTTCGCCGTCTTCGTGGGCAAGGACTTCCCCTCGAACCTGCAGCACATCGTCAGCGCACCCGTCCAGGTCCGCTGAGCCGCCGCCGGTTCGCGATCCACGATCCGCCGCGCGCCCTGGGCAGGGAGGGTGGTGCGCGGTGTGTCTCACCCCCGCGGAGATGTGTCATTTTGTCTCATTTCTCCACCGCTGGACGATCCTCCCCAGGGGGAAAGGCAAGAACCATAATACATTGTAAAATAGTACTTTGCGTTTTCAATCCGGCCTCCTTTCTGAGGTTTTGGCATGCTCTCTGCTATCCTTCGATGTGTGTGTGGGCGCTGCCGATTCGGACAGGTTTCCGGGTCGGAGCGCAGCGCCTGCGGAGTGCAGCGTAGGATGGCAGCGTGGAGCAATGTGAAAGGGGGTGGTTGCGATGTTGTGGTCATGGCCGGCGACTCGGTACGGGAATGTGTGGGGCGAGATGGATCGTCTGCAGCGGGAGTTGAATCGTCTGTTCGAGCCGTTGGCGGGGGTGGTCCGTGCCGGCGGCAACTTCCCTGCCGTGAACATCTGGACGGGTGAGGACGAGGCCCTGCTGACGGCGGAGCTTCCGGGGATCGATCCCGCGAAGATCGAGGTGAGCGTGAAGAACGACACCGTGACGGTCCGTGGCAGTCGGGAGTTGGAGGAGCTGCGGTCCGGCGAGAGCTATGTGCGCCAGGAGCGTGGCGCGGGCACGTTCGTGAGGTCCTTTGCCCTGCCCTTCCCGGTGGACAGCGAGAAGGTCACGGCCCAGTACCGGGTGGGCATCCTGCAGCTCCGTCTGCCTCGGAGCGAGTCCGACAAGCCGAGGAAGATCACGGTGAAGGCGGGCTGAGATGGCGGGCGCGTTCCCGCAGCGGACGTCACCTCACACAGCAACACAGATACAGGAGGATACGACAATGGCTGACATGGCACTCAGCAAGAGCGAGTCGCAGGTCCCGGCGTCCACGGAGCGTGCAGAGGCGTCGATGGTATTCTCGCCGCGGGTCGACATCCGCGAGACGGAGACGGAATTCCTGATCCTGGCCGACATGCCGGGAGTTGACGAGACCAGTGTGAGCATCGACCTGGAGGGCAGCGAGTTGGCGATCCGGGGCAGTTTCGTCCCGAAGCCGCCCGAAGGCTACTCCCTGACGTACCAGGAGTATGCGAGCGGCGACTACGAGCGCTCTTTCACCCTGGGTGACTCCGTCGACCGCAACGGCATCCAGGCCGTGGTCAGGGACGGGGTCCTGCGGTTGACCCTGCCCAAGGCCAGGGAGGCCCAGCCCAGACGCATCGCGGTCAAGGCCGGCTGATCTGCGCCCCCCGGGGGGATACGCCCTCCCGGCCTCGGACCCGGCGCGGGGACCTGTCGAGGTCGCCGCGCCGGGTTCCGTTTTCCGGCCGGGCGGGGGCGCCGGGTGTCCGGAAAACGCCTGCGGAGGACGGCGAGGGGCTTGGCGTGCGGTTCCTGCAGGGCTGTGTCAAGATCCCAACGCCGGCGCCGGGCTTGTCCCGGTGGAGCGCCGATCGGGGGTCGGGGAGGGGGTGCGCTCGCGCTCCCTCACCCCGAATCGGCGCTCCACTGCCGCAAGGGCAGTGGCGGCGGGGACCGATTCGCC
>JAFGRS010000788.1 GCA_016935045.1 Lentisphaeria bacterium
CAAGGCTGCCTGATGCTCTTTCTCCACACATCCTTCGAATTTGCCTCATCTGTGTAGTACCGGCGCTTATGAAGCGCCGCTAGGGATTCTGGTCCATGGGCCGCGCCCAGGCGAGGGCGATCTCGACGCCCTCCCCGGCCGCGACACGCACGGGTGCCGGGAGCGCTGCCGCGGCGTCGGTCGGGAAGGTCGTCGCGTCGTGCATCACGATGCCGTTGTGCAACACCGTGGCGCAGGGCGGCAGAGGGGGCATCCCGTCCGCGGCGGGCGTCGGAGCGCGGAAGAGGATGTCCGTACGCTGCCACTCCCCGGTCGCCGCGGGGGGAGGTTCGAGGGGTCCCCGGTCGCCGGCCAGAAGGCGGTCTCTGCCGCGCACGAGATGGACGGGGCAGCCGCCGGGCAGCCATACCGTCGCGGCTGGGTCTCCAGGCCCCGTCAGGCGCCAGACCACGTGGACCTGGCAGTCGCGGAAGGCCGCGGGGCTCGTGCCGTCGGCGAGGAGCACCGCGTCGCCCGGCAGGTCTGCCGCGGTTTCCGGCCGGGGAGCGGATCCCGGCTCGACGACGGCCGGCTGGGGTCGGTCCGGGGCGTTGACCGGCCAGCGTGGGGAATCCAACCCGGCCCGCAGCCGCGCCAGGTCGGCGGAGCCGTCCCGCCGCTCTCCCGCCGGGGGCAGGGGCCGGAACCAGATGTTGCGGTAGCGCACGGGGTTGCCGTGGTCCTGGAGGGAGAGGGGCTGCTCCACGGCGTGGGGCCGGTAGAGCTGCCGTTTCTTGTTCGATCCGGGCCCTACGAGCACGACGTCATGGTGGATTGCGACGCCGTTCTGGAGGACGGTCATGCGGGCGGGTTCCGCCACGCTGCCGTCGGGCTGGAACCGCGGGGCCCGGAAGAGGATGTCGAAGCTCTGCCATTCCCCCGGCGGGCGGCACACGTTGACCAGCGGGGGCGCCTGTCCGTAGATGGATCCCGCCTGCCCGTCCGCGTAGGTCGTGTTGCCGTGGGAGTCGAGCACCTGGACCTCGTACCGGCCCTGCACCAGGACGCCGCTGTTGCCGCGCCCCTGGCCGTTGCCCTTGACCGCCGCAGGAGACGCCCATTCGAGGTGCCAGTGAGCATCCCCGACGGCGTTCCGAGTCCGTATGCTGCCCGCCTTGGGGACGATTTCCGCCCAGCCGTTCTCGACCTTCCATTGGGGCGGTTCCGTTCCCTTCCCGTACCAGGAGGCCGACAGGTCTGTCCCGTCAAAGAGCACCACGGCCCCCTCCGGCGGAGGGGGAGCAGCCGCAGCCGCGAGAGCCAGGGCAAGCAGGGCCCCCGCCGCAAGGCCGACCAGAGATCCCCGCAAACCGGATATCGCCCAATCCCGCGTCGCCTTGTCCTGCATGGATCCACCTCGTGCCCAGAGGCCGGGGCACCACGCCCACGGTACGAAGGCAATGTACTGCCGCTCCCGTTCCCCGCCAGGACGCCGGGACGCCCGGGGCAATCCCTCAGTCACGTGGGGAAGGGGTGTGAAGATACGGCGGAGACCGCCGACTCCACCGCGTGCCCTGAGCCTGACGCCATGGCGCTGGAGCCGGTCGTCCTCGACCGTACCCCCCGTGACTGAGGCCTTACCGCCCGGGGGCCGGAAGGGCTGAGGAGGGCGGTGAAGGGGGTGAGAGGGGGTGGCATTCCGGCGTGCCTCCTGCTACCGTTAAGAAACAAGAACAGATATGAGACGATCCGTGAGAGTATGGGATATCGTCGGGAGTCGGGGTCATGACGAAGGCGGAGAATCGGGTTTGCCTGCCGATGGGTAGCAGGGAGTTTGCGGCGCCGCGTCGGGCGATTCGCCGGGCGGGCGTGGTGATCGCGGCCTTTCTGGGGGTTTGCGGGGGTGTTCTGGCTGCCGGGGATGCCTGGGAGGTCCTGCCGGAGGTCCCCTTTGCATTCGGCGTCAGTGCCGGGGGAGGGCTCGCCAGCGACGGCACGTATCTGTACGCGGCGGATTTCAGCGGCGACGGGAACAACGACTTCATCGACCTGGACGGGGACTTCGAAGACGATCCCGAGGAACGTTTCGACGCCCTGGGCATCGCCAACGGCAGCGTACGCTTCGCCCGCTTCGACCCGGAAGCCGGCACCTGGGATGCGCTGCCTGCGCTCCACGAGTCCGGCGTCGGCGGGGACAGCTTTTCGGCGGGCAACTTCAACAATGCCCTCTTCGTCGCCGCGGGGAAGCTCTACTACTACCAGTTCCGTGCCGGGCCGAATGTGCGTGCCCTCTATGCCTACGACCTGGCGGACGGGCTCGCCGGGACGTGGGCGACGGTGTGGGAGAAGACCGAAGGCGACGCGCCGCAGATCACGGGCAGTGCCGGGATGGTGGGGCTCGAACACGGGGGCGGGCCGGTGATTCTGCACCACACGGGGGGCGGGCAATACCAGTTCGCGCGCACCTCGGACGTTGCCGGCGGCGGGACACACACGCTTCTTCCCGCGGGCTGGGGCGGGGGCGCCTACTTCCCGCGCAACTCCGGCTGGGCCTATGACCCGCTGCACGACCGGCTCTTCTGCCTCACCGGCGACGTGCTGAAGCAGTGGGACCACAACGGCGCGGACTACCCCGGCGGCAGCTTACTCACGACCGTGCCCGACGGCGCCCACGACGTCGGCCTGGACAGCAACCTCGTCGCTTCCCTCGAAGAGGCCTTCGGCTGGGACCCGGACGGCACCGCCACCAAGACCGGGACCTCGCTCTGGGGCAACTCCCTCACCATCGTCAACCAGCCCAGCGGGGTCCCCAACGGCCCCGCCGGCGAGGACACCGGCGACAACGTGCTCTACCTGTTCCGGGGCGAGACCACCGCGGCGGGCTGGCCCTTCAACGAGGGCCGGGGGCTGGTCAGCAACGGGAGCTGCGCCCGCGTGTTCCCGGCCGGCGGTGCGGCGCAGGCGCTGCCCGACGCCCCCTTCTTCGTGGGCAAGGGCAGCTCGACGGCCTACCTCGACGGGGCGGTCTACCTGACCCAGGGCGACACCCTGACAGTCGGGGAGGGGGCAGGCCTCTCGAGCGAGGGCGTCCGCCGGCCGGGGAAGGGCTTTGCCCGGTTCGTGCTGCGCCCTCCCGCGTCCGCTGCCACGCTCCTGCTCCACCTCGATTGCGACGGGGACCTGGACGATGCCGACGGGGACACGCCCGTTGTCGCCGAGGGGGTCTCCTTTGGACCGGGGGTCATCGAGCAGGGGGCGACGTTGGCCGCGGAGCGCGACGTCCGCTACGCCGCCGCGGGCAACATCCAGGCCACGACCGGCAGCGTCTGCCTCTGGGCCAGACCAAGTTGGACGACCCATGACGACCAGCAACGCCTCGAAATCCGCTGGGGCAGCACCAGCGGCATGGTCTTCGGCATCTACGGCGAGTACCTCCGCGTCATCCTCAACCAGTACCTCGACGAACAGGGAACCGGCGAGATCTCCGCCGGGCTCTGGGCCGAGGGCCAGTGGCACCACCTCGCCTTCGTCTGGTCCGATGCCCGCATCGCCATCTACGTGGACGGAGGGATGTTCCGCGAGACCGTTCCCACCCATCCCCTGGCCGCGGCGCCGCAGGAAGCCGAGACGATCCGCTTCGAGGGCAACGCGGCCATCGCCCTGGACGAGGTCCGCATCTACTCCGCCCCCCTGAGCGAGGCGCAGATCGTGGCCCTGGCGGATGCCGGCCGCGTGATCGTCGACTTCGCCATCGAGCCCGACGCCAACGTCGTCAGCCAGGAGGAGGGCGAGATCACGCTGCGGCCCACCTGGCAGAACCTGCCCCAGCTCCGGGTCACCCTCCAGGGAGGCGGGCAACGGGTCGAGCCGGCCTCCGCCGCGACCTGGCAATCCAGCGACGAAGGCGTGGCCACGGTGGACGCGGACGGGCGCATCACGGCCGTCGGTCCCGGGACCGCCACCGTCAGCGCGCTGCTTGCGGGGATCACGCGGGAACTCGTCGTGCATGTCATCGAGGCGGACCTCACGCCGCCGAGGGCGCTCGCCGCCAGCCCGGCCAGCCCCATCGAGGCGCCCTTTTTCGCCATCGAGTGCACCTTCAGCGAGGCCATGGATCCGGCGAGCTTCCAGACCGCAGGCCCGCTGAGCCTCGCGGGACCGGCCGGCGCCATCGGGATCGGTGCCCTCTTTCCGGTCACGGCCGAGACCTTCCGCGCCGAGTTCCCCGAGCAAACCCTCAACGGCGAGTATGTGCTCACCATCCTCTCCACCGTCACCGACCTGGCCGGAAACCCGCTCGACCAGGACGGCAACGGCACGGGCGGCGAAGGGCCCCAGGATGCCTTCACGCACACCTTCGTCCTGGCCATCCCCGAGCCCGTTCCCGACCTGGCTCTGAGCGAGGCCGACGCCCCCGGCGTCCTGGTCGCGGGCCAGACCGGCGCGGCGGCCTGGACCGAGAGCAACACGGGAGAAGGCACGCTCCAGGGCTGGACCACACGCCTGCTGCTGTCCGCGGACGGGAACCCCGGCCCCGAGGACACGGTCCTGGCCGAAGTGGCGTTCCCCGATGCCCTGGCCCCGACCGAGAGCCGTGCCCGCCACGCCCTGTTCTCCGTGCCCGAGACGGTCCCGGCGGGGGAGTATTCCCTCCTTCTATTGGTGGACGCCGAGGACGCCATCGAGGAAGGGGACGAGACGAACAACCTCGCTGCCGTGCCCGTAACGGTGACTCCTCCCCAGGCGTCGACTCCCGGCGTGTGGAGCGCGGCGCGCGTCTTTGCCGGGACGGCGCTGACGACCGGCTACGCGACACAGGTCGCGGATTTCGACGACGACGGGCTGGATGATATCGTGAGCTACTCCAGCGTACCCAGGTTCTGGAAGGGGCTGGGGGACGGCGCCTTCGCCGAGCCCGCAGCCTGCGGCATCGCCGAGAACTACATTCCGGTGGCCGCCGGGGACTTCGACGGCGATGGCTTCGTCGACTTCCTGGCTTCCCACACCTTCTATGGCGGCACCATCACCTGTCTGGGGGATGGGCAGGGGCATTTCCGCGGCTGGTTCAGCTTCGGCAACCTGGGGACGATTCTCGACTGGCACACGGGAGACTTCAACGGCGACGGCCTGGTGGACCTCGCGGCGCGCCGCAACGACACCTCCGTGGTGGTCTACCTCAACGGCACCGGGACGCAACTCACCGGCCCCGGGACGTTCGCCAGCGGCGGCAGCTACACCCTGACCGGAGCGCGGCGCCTGCATGCGCTGCGGCTGCCCGGCGAGGACCGTGACAGCCTGCTGTACCTGCGTTCGTCCGGAGCGGTGTTCACCGCGGAGGTGTGGACGTTGCGCCCGGGACCGACCGAGGAGAACCGGACCATCGCCCTGCCGACGGGCCTGAGTCCCGAGGATATCGCCATCGCGGATGTCGATGGGGACGGCCGGCCCGAATGGCTCATCGTGAGCAATGTCAATGCCTACTACGTGGCGGTCGGGCAGGTCGTGGACAACACCTGGTACGCATCCGCGTACTACCGCTGCGGCTCGCAGTTTCTGACCCGCCTCCTGGTGACGGATCTCAACGGCGACGGCTGCGACGACGTGCTGGCGTACCGGGACGGCCAGGCAACCGTCAACATCCTCTTCGGCCGGGCCGATGGACGCCTCTGTCCCGAAGCCGCCGGGGACGAACTCCTCGTCAATGGGGATTTCGAGGCGCCCGACATCGAGGGAGAGACGCACCGAACCTACACCTGGGAAGATCCCGCTCCCCCCGAGTTCGGCTGGCCCACCGCGGCGGATGTCAACCACGTCAACAGCCTCTGGGAGGGCGCCCCGGGAGCCAAGGAGGATGGCACCAACCAGAGCTGCGAACTGCTGGCCGCCACCGGCGTGCTGCGGCAGAACGTGAGCACCATTGCCGGCCGCTACTACGAGCTGAGTTTCTGGTATGCCCGCAACCCGGCCGAGGAGAGGGCGGAGGCCAGGCTGAGCCTCGCGTACAACAACTACCCATCCCTCGGGCTGTTCTCGGGACGAATCCTGCATGCGTTGCCCGGGGCTTCGACCGAGGACATGCAATGGCTCCCCTGCCGCATCGTGGCGCCGGCGCAGCGGTCGGCGCAGATGACCGTGGAAATCCAGGGCCAGACGGGCGGCTTTGTGGTGGACGGACTCCGCCTGCGGGAGGTGCCCGGGGACCCGAACGCCTTCCTGCCCGACGCCCGCTACGGGATTGGCAGCGCCGACAACCTGACTGTGGCGGAGTGCAACGGGGATGGTCTTCCGGACATTCTGGCGCTGTCGGGGAGCTACGCCTTGGGGGTGTTGCTGTCCACTGGGGAGGGCGCATTGCTGGGATCCCCTGCCGTGGCCGGGCCCGGCAGGCCGCTGGATCTGATCGTCGGGGACCTGGACGGCGACGGAGCCCCGGACGTGGCGACGGTCAACGAGTATTCGAACAGCGTGGTTTCCGTGTTCCGCAACGCGGCCGGGGTCCTGCGGCACGACGCCGACTATCCCTACGGCGCGGCGGCGGGGCATGGGCTGCTCGGGGTGGACCTGGACCTGGACGGGGATCTCGATCTCGTCGTCTCGCACATGTTCTCGGACCTGGTGTCGGTTCTGCTGAACCACGGCGACGGGACGTTCGCCGCCGCGGTCACCTATCCCGGCGGCAACAACCCCGAATTCCTCGCTACGGCCGACTTCGACGAGGACGGCTTCCCCGACATCGCCGTCAATAGCGCCGACAGCCGCCTGGTGGTGATCCCCGGCAGCGGCGATGGAACGCTGGGGACTCCCTACGATGTGTCGACGATGGCTCGCACCACGGGGGTCCTGGCCCACGATCTCGATGGCGACGGCCATACGGACCTGGTGGCCGGAATCTACACGGGCGCGAGCTTCGAGGTGCTCCTCGGAACGGGTGACGGTACGTTCACATCCGTGCAGACCCTCACAGTGACCGGTTCGGGTGCCGAAGACATGTTGGCGCGGGACCTGAACGGCGATGGGATTCCCGACCTGCTGCTCACCGGGGGCAACACCCGCCTCACCCTCATCTTCGGGAACGGAGACGGCACCTTCGCGGCAGCCGCGACGCCTGACGTACCGGCGCCGGCCACTCCCTTCTGGGCCGGCGCGACCATGGATCCCGCGCTGGCGGACCTCAACGGGGACGGGATCCTGGACGTGGTTTGTCTCCGCAGCGCCGGAACTCCCGACGTAGCCCTCGGGGACCCCGAGGAGTGGTTCCCGACCAACACCATCCTGCTCAATCCCACCGGCACGGCCATGGCCCTGGGGGACATCGACGGCGACGGCTGGGCGGACGCGGTGGTGGGGGCCTCCGGCACCGTCAACGTCTACACCAACCTGCGGGCCCCGACGCACCGGCCCTCGGGGGATACTCTGGCTCCGGTCTCGGAACTCGTCCTGCACTTCCCCGGCGCCATGGACCCGGGCAGTTTCGCTGCGGCGGAGGATGTTCTCGGCTTCGACGGGCCGCAGGGTCCCATCGCCATCGAGGAATCCGAGTGGCTGGACGCGCGCACGCTTGCCTTGCGCTTTGCCCGCCAGACTCTCCCGGGACTCTATGCGCTGCGCCTGGGGACGGGGGTCCTGGCCGCGGGGACGGGGCTGCCTCTGCTCGGGCCCTACACCGCCGCCTTCGTGCTCACGCCCTTGCGCGTGTCCGGGGAACTGGCCGCCGGCATGACCGTGTGGGAAGACGCCGTGGTGGTGGAGAGTGAAGCCACGGTGCCGGCGGGCAGTACCCTCGTCCTCCTGCCGGGGACGCTGGTGAAGGTGATCGGCAAGGATACCTCCCTGACCGTCCGCGGCGAACTCCTCGTCCTCGGCACGGCCGACGAACCGGTAGTCATCACCTCCGTCAACGACGGCACCGGTTCGAGCCTGCCGGAGGACACGGGCAATCCCGCCCCCGGCGACTGGGAACAGATCTGGATCGCGGCCGGCGGCACGGCCTGGATCGAACACGCCCACATCCGCTACGGCGGCGACAAGGGCGAAGGCGGCATGGGGGGCATGGTCCGCGTCGATGGCGGGGCGACGGCCATCCTCGATGCCTGCATCCTCGAAGAGTCTCTCCACGAGGCCATCCTGCTGTGGAACGCCGATACCGTGGTCGAGATCACCAATTCGGTCATCCGAACCTCCGAGTGCGGCCTGCTGGCAGACTGGTACACCCTCGTCTCCGCGACCAACTGCACCTTCGACCGCAACCGCGTCGGCATCATCGGCCACGGCGGCGACTACCGCCTCGCCAACACCATCGTCAGCAACTCCATCGAGGGCGGCATCGACAACCGCCAGGCCCCGACCCAGATGACCATCGCCTACTGCAACGTCTGGTCCGCCAGCGGCCAGGACTACGTCAACTGGCCCGACCCCACCGGCTTCGACGGCAACCTCTCCGTCAACCCCGGCTTCCGCAACGCGGACGCGGGGATCCTCGACCCGGACTTCGCCAGCCCCATGATCGACGCGGGGGACGGGACCCGGGCCCCGGCCACCGACGGCCACGGGCAACCGCGCTACGACGACCCCCGCACCGCCGACACCGGCATCCCCATGCCGGACACCACCATCGTCCCGGACATCGGCGCCTTCGAGTTCCGCGAGCTGCCGATGTCCGACATCGACCTGGTCGTCACCGAGATCACGGCCCCCGCGGAGGTCGCCGTCGGCGAGGTCATGGGGATCGACTGGACGGTGCGCAACGTCGGGACCGAAGCCGCAGCGGGGCCATGGCTCGACCGCCTCCTTCTCACGCAGCCGGGGCTTGCCGCGCCGGGTACGGCCGGGAGCCTGGCGGGGAGGCCCCTGGGCGAGGTGCGCGTCGCGGCGGGCCAGGTACTCGTCCCCGGGGGGCAGGCCACCTTCCACGCCGACGTCACCGTTCCCAACGTGGCCCCGAAGGAGTACCTGGTGAAGGCGGTGACGAACGTGGACGGTGCCGTCTTCGAGGGGGCGAACATCGGCAACAACGTCACCACGGCCGCGGTCGGCGTGATCGTATCCGTGCCGGTACTGACCGTCGCTGGGGCCCCCGTCACGGGGACCGTCGGCGAGGGGCTGACCGAGCTGCTCTTCGCCCTGCATGTTCCTGCCGGCCAGGGGGTCCTTGTCGAGCTTTCCGTGGCGGGGAGCGGCGCCGGCGCCATCCTCTGCGGCATGGATTCGCCCCCCGCTCCGGAGCAGCATGACCTCGCCTCGCCCCATGTCTCCGAGGGCAGCGTGGTCCTGGCGCTGACCGGGGACGGCGACGGCAGCCAGTTCCTGGTGTTCCGCCTCGACACGGCCCCGCTCGGGGAACTGGCCTACGAGATCACGGTGCGGTCGGCCCAGACCCGGGTGGACCGGGTGGCGCCGGAGAGCGTCGGGAATGCGGACTCGGTCACCCTGTCCCTTCACGGCGAGAATCTCGACGGCGAGCTGGCCGTGGCCCTGGTCGCCGGCGACGGCCGCGCGTTTCCCGGTTCGGTCCACCCCGTCGATTCCACTGAGCTGCGGGTCCGCTTCGGGCTGGATGGCGCCGCCCCGGGCACCTATGCGCTCGGGCTTCTCCTGGAGGACGGGACCCCCCTGCCGACAGACCTCACCATCGAGGTCAACGAGGCCGCCGGACCCGGCCTCCGGGCATTCCTCATCCTGCCCTCGGCCGTACGCCGAGGACCGGTCTTCCCCATCACCCTGCGTTGGGAGAACGTGGGAGACGCGGACATGCCCGCGCCCCTGCTCGGGGTGGCGGGGCCGGGCGACCTGAAATTGGGTACCACGCCCGCGACCCTCGACCACACCGGCCGCATCGAGGTCGTCGCCCTCAGCGACGCGGAGCCGCGCACCCTCCTGCCGCCCGGCCGGAGCGGCTCCCTCACGCTCTACGCGCAGAGCATGGGAGCTGCCGGACCGCTGAACCTCACCCTCACCAGCCGCTATGCCGACGCCCCCAGCCTGACCGAGACCGTGCCCTGGACGGACCTGGAACCCGACTTCCGACCGGGCTGGGCCGTGGACGACACTGCCTGGAACGCCGCCTGGAGCGTCTTCACCACCTCCATGGGCGCCACCTGGTACGATGTCATGGCCCGACTCGTCGATACGGCGGGCACGGCCACGAGCACGACGCCCCGGACCACCGATGAACTCCTTCGCGCCTGCCTGGCCCGGAGCCTGAACTCCGGCGGCGGACTGGGAGACGTCGAAGGGCCTCGGGTCGAGACCCACGTCATCGAACGCCTCCCCTCAGGGGCCGTGAACGCCGTGGTGCTGCACGTCTCCGAGGCCATCGATCCCG
>JAFGRS010000789.1 GCA_016935045.1 Lentisphaeria bacterium
ACTTGCCGAACCAGAGCCTGCCCTCGAGACTGAACACGTCGGTGGGAGTGCGACAACCCTCCGCGCAGGGGGCGGACCAGAGGCGTGCACCCGTCCCGGCGTCGAACACCACCACGTCCCCGGTGCTGAATCCGCCGGCGGCATACTGGTCCTTGCCGACGCGTTGCCCGGGGCCGCTCTGACGGTCCGCGGAGACGACCACCCCGTCCAGCGCCGTCAGGGTCGGGGACGACCATCCCGGGCGGAAGTACTCCGAGGGACGGTCGGCGCGCCAACGCACCTCACCCGTGGCTTTCGAGACGCAGACCACGTGCCGGCTGTTCTGGAAATACAGCGAAGCGTCCCGGGCGGCCAGGGTCATCGGCAGCAGGGCCTCGGTGTCGGTGTCGTTCTTCTGCCAGAGGACCTCGCCGCTTGCCGCGTCCACTGCCGCCAGTCGTTTCCGGGTGGGCTCGACATGGCGGTAGGCCATGCGGCGTCGGTCGAGTTCCTCCGTCCCGCCCTCGTTCATGGCCACGAACAGGATCCCGTCCTCGTACACCATGTCCTCGAGCTTTTCGGTGCCCGCGTAGGTATGCATCGTTTCGCCGCTGGCCGGATCGAGGGCGGACAGGGGACCGTGGATATGGAGGGTCACGAAGACCCGGCCGTCGGCGGCGACCAGGCGTCGGTGGAGGTCGGCCGGGAAGCTGTTCCGGTCCTTCACGTAGTAGGGTTGCCAGGAACTCAGGGGGCGCCGCCAGAGTTCGATGCCGTTGAAGGCGTTGCGGGCGATCAGTGCCCAGCGGCCCGGCAGGTCCTCCGGAAGGGCCGTCGGTCCCACGTCCGCGATGACGAACAGACGGCCGCCGGCTGCCACCATGGCGTTGACGGTGGTGAGGTGCACGTGGCTGCGGGCATGACGAGGAGCGCCGACCCACTGGGTGTGGTAGGGAGGGCCCACCATGCGGTCCTGGGACATGGCGTGTCCGTCGGCGCCGTGCAGGAAGTGTGTCCACTCGTCCATCTCCGCTGGGAACGGTTTGATTTGCCGGCGCCATGCGGCTGTCGTGCCCGCCGGGTCGGCGGTCAGTCCCGGACCGGAGAGGTCGCCCGCGCCGCGCCGGCACAGCAGCACGCCCCCCGGCGCCAGGACGCGCACGCACTCCCCATGAGTCAACGCGAAGGGCTCGTGGACGACGAGCAGATCCACCAGCCCGTCGACAAAGGGCAGGTTCGCACCGTCGAAGCGGTCCACGGTGACCGGCCCGGTGCGTCCCCGTGCCGCCACCGCGTCCCGGACGGCGGCCACGCGGGTCGGGTCCGTGTCCAGCAGGCAGGCGAGCAGCGATTCGCCGGCGGGCGGTTCCTCGGCCAGGCGTGCGTCGCCGCATCCCACCTGCACGATCAGGCCGCCGGTCGCCGCCGCCGGCAGGGCCCATTCCGTCCGGAGCGCGTCGGCGGCGTTGACCGCGGCGACGGCGGCAAGGAACATGCCGACGGCCGCCCCCATGGCCCAAGCCGATCCCGATTGGCTTCTCTCGAGCCGTCCGTGCCGTGTGTTCATCGGTTGCACCTCGTGAGCTGCAGTTGCCGGTGTCCGGAGGCCGGTCACGCGCCCCGGACACCGCCGGCACGCGCAAACAGAACGTCCAACGCTACGCTGTTCCATCTCGAGCCGGCGGATCCGCTGCCGTCCCTGCGTCCATTCCGCAGACCGCCGAAGACCTGTCTGCGTGCAACAACGCACAGGCAGACGGCGGGCTCCAGCGCATCTGCTCCGGGCGTTCCACGTGCGCGCGCCCCGTGATCGACATGGCGAGTTCCGGCACCGCGGGCATCGGTATCCCGACCCTACCCCTGCGGGACGCTGTCTCGGCGGCGTTCTTCAGCGCCCGGCATCTGGTCCCCGGAAGTAGGGTACGGCCTTTTCGGCGTTGATTTCTCCGCCCAGCAGTCGCCGGATAGGGTCGTCGAGATACGAGAACTCGAACAGGCAGTAGCCGTGGATGCCCAGCCCGCGCACGGTCTGGATCTGGTCGCGGACCAGCTCCGCGGGACGCGGCGAGACCGCGGTGCCGCTGCGGGCGTAGAGGCAGAGGCCCGAAACCAGCGCCTCCTTGCGCTCGAGCATCGCGAGGAACTGCTTCTCGGTCGCGCGGACGCCCAGCGTGTCCATCTTGTAATCCATGGGAATCACCAGGTCCAGCCAGCCCTTGGCCACCCAGCCCTCAGGGTCCTGGCCCTGGCGCGCCCCGCTCTCCAGGTTGGCGAAGACGGCCGCGGACACGATGGCGTCGGGCCTGACTCGGCGGACTTCCGCCGCGGTCCGGCGCACGATGTCGCCCACCGCCTCCCGCTGCCACGCCGTCCATTCCTCCGCCGTGGCCTCGGCCAGGGGTTTGCCGAAGCGCTCGGCGAATTCCTCCCGGCACTTCGGGCAGTAACACGGTTCCATGGCCCGGATGTAATCCAGGTGGATGCCGTCCACGGCGTAGGTTCGGGCCATGTCCGCCATGAGTCCGACAACGAAATCGCGGTATTCCGGACGGTGCACGTCCGCGGGATTGGGGACGGTCTTGCCCTCGCGGTCCACCACGCCGACGCCGGGGAAGTGGGCATGGAAGGCGGGATCCCGGTACATGACGCAGAACCAGGGGTGGACTTCGATTCCCGCCGCATGGGCCTTGGCGATCATGTGGGCCAGGGGGTCGAGTCCCTCCTCGACATCCGCATGCATGGGGAAGCGCTCGCTGCGGGCCACGAGCATCGAGCGCAGGAAGATGTCCGGCACGATCACGTTCAATCCCGCGGCCGCGGCCCGTTCGACCACGCCTTCCACGCCTTCGCGGGTGAGGAAGGCACGCGGGTTCACCCAGAGCGCCCGGGTCTCGCGCACGAGCCCGTCGGCGCCGCGCGGCAGGTCGATGCCGGCGGCCGCCTGGACCAGGTCGCCCGGGGTGCGCATCCCTTCCCCGCGCGCGAACTCGCGGCTCACCTCCCGGACCACGGGTCCCTCGGGCGTCATGGCACGCACTGCGCTGCGCACCGTCACCCGGGCCGGAATCTCCCTTCCCTCCGGCAGGGCTCCGGAGACCCAGCCCGTGGGGAAGCCGAGCCCGTCCACCTGGGTCCGGAGGGGGATGTTCTCCTCTCCCGCGGTGACCGTTGTCCCGGCACCGACGACCGCAAACGTGTCGCCGTCCGCGTCCCGCACCTGGACCCGGACGCGCAGGATCCCCCCGGGCTGCCAAGTCGACTCGATGGCGGCAATCTCGACGCGGAAGGTCCGCAGGTCGGCGAGCGTGAACACCAGCTCCCGGGCATGCTCCGGACGGCTGAAGAAGGGCGGCGGATGAACGACATCCAGCCACTCCCCATCGGCCCGGTCCACCAGGAAATAGCGGTGCCCGCGGATGCCGGCCAGGCCCTTGGCGAGGGGCGGACCGTAGCGCGCGTCCGGGGTTGCCATCTCCACACGAGCCACGGCTTCCCCCGGTCTCGAGAGGTCGATGGGTTCCCGGGTGTGGACAGCGGCGGGGGTATCCGCGTCGTAGAGGTGGAGCTGCCAGTACTCCGTCCCGAAGCGGGAGTTGAGCAGCACGGGCGCAGTTTCGAGGACCCGGTAACGGATCTCCAGGCGCAGGGGGATGCCCTCCCCGGCGCCGAGGTGTACGAGCTGGTCGGACAGGGCAAGGCCCAGGAACTCGACCTTCCCGCCCGCATAGGGAGGCTTGCCTTCCGCCCCGATGCCGCGCACGTCGAGGACCCCGTCCTGGGCCGGAACCAGTCCGGCCAGAAGAACACTCGAAACGGCGACCGCCGCAAGCCGATGTTTCACGTCCGTATCCTCTGCCGTCAAAGCTCCGACGGAGCCGGTTCGCCTGCAGGGCGAGGCCGTTTCCGCGCCGCTGCACGACGGCTTCGGCCCGTCCACCGCTTGGCGCGTTCGCCTTCGCGCGCGCAAGGGTTTGATCCGGCCGGCCATACCGGTACATTAGCCGCAGTTTCCCCGGACCCCACATGGAGGCAGGCAGCGATGGACAAGGTAAGGATCGGCTTCATCGGTTGCGGCGGCATTGCCCAGTACCACTTCGGCCACATGGAGAAGCTGGCCAAGGCCCGGGTGGTGGCGACCTGCGACAAGATCCCGGAGCGAGCGCAGGCGGCGGCGACCCGGTTCGGCGCCAAGCCCTATACGGTGTATGCCGAGATGCTGGAGAGGGAGAAGCTGGACGCGGTGTATGTCTGCGTCGAGCCCAGCGCCCACGACGGCATGGAGCTGATGGCCATCGAGCGGGGGTGTCATCTGTTCGTGCAGAAGCCCATGACCCTGAGCATGGACTATGCCTGGCGGGTGCGGGATGCGCTGGCTGCGAAGGGCCGCATCAGCGCGGTGGGGTTTCAGTGCCGCTACGTGGAGACGTTGCCGCGGGTGAAGGCGTGGCTGCAGGGGCAGCAGATCGGCATGGTGTCGTGTTTCCGTCTGGGTGGCCTGCCGATGGTGTGGTGGTGGCGGGAGCGCCGGCACTCGGGCGGGCAGGTGATCGAGCAGACGATTCACAACTACGACGTGATGCGCTATCTGCTGGGGGAGGTGACGGCGGTGTGCGGCATGTCCCGCGAGGGGGTGGTGAGCGGGGTCGATCGCTATGACACCGAGGATGCCTCGACGGTAGTGATGCATTTCGCGAGCGGGGTCGTCGGTAGCATGACCACAGGCTGCTTCTCTCCCGGCGGTTTCGGGAACGGGGACTTCCTGTTCTACACGCGGAAGGGCAGGCTGACCTACGATCTCGGCGGCTCGTTCCGGATCCAGGAGGGCAAGCTGACCATCGAGGGCAAGCCCGGCAACGACTACGGGCTGGAGTCCGACGAGGCCTTCCTGGATGCGATCATCGAGAACGACCAGGGCCTGGTCATGTCGCCCTACGCCGATGCCTGCAAAACCCTCCAGCTCGTCATCGGGGCCACGGAGTCCTTCCGTAAGGGCGGCGTGCTGGTGAAGCTGTAGAAGCGGGCTGCGGCAGGCCGCCGGCTCGGGGTTCCGTGCCGGGGGCGTGGGTCCTGCGCTCTCGGGCAGTTCGGCACGTGTTGGCTGGTGCGGAGGTACGGGCCCGGAAACGAGTCCTTCTCGTCCTCCGTGAGCGCCGCGAACGGTCCTCGTACAGGATGGCACTCGAGGAGTCACGCAGCATGGGTTTCCGGCAATCCCTTTCCCTCGGCGGGATCACCCTCGCGGCGGCCCTGGGCGGCATCGTCTCGGCCGCTGACGGCCCGGCAAAGTCCCCCTGGCTGCCGGCGTCGCCGCAGGCGCTGCCGCGCTGGCGCGGCTTCAACCTCCTCGAGAAGTTCCAGCAGTCGGGCAACCGGCCATTTCTCGAGGAGGACTTCCGCCTGATCTCGGCATTGGGCTTCAACTTTGTCCGCCTGCCGATGGACTACCGGACCTGGATCGTGGATGGGGACTGGAACCGGTTTGACGAACGGGTGCTCAAGGAGATCGACCAGGCGGTGGCCTGGGGCGGGCAGTACGGGATTCACGTCTGCCTGAATTTCCACCGGGCGCCGGGGTACACGGTGGCCAAACCACCGGAGGCAACGGACCTGTGGACGGACGGGGAGACGCAGCGGATCTGCGCCCGGCACTGGGCTGCGTTCGCGCGGCGGTACAAGGGCATTCCCTCCGAGCGCCTGAGCTTCAACCTGATGAACGAGCCCTCGCGGATTGACGGGGAGACGTACCTGCGCGTGGCCCGCATCCTCGTCGAGGCCATCCGGGCCGAGGACCCGGAGCGCCTGGTCGTCGCCGACGGCCTGAACTGGGCTACGAAGCCCTGCCTGGAACTGCGCGAGCTGGGGATCGCGCAGGCGACGCGGGGATACACCCCCTTCCACCTGACGCACTACAAGGCGACTTGGGTGGGCAATACCGACTGGATGCCTTCCCCCGCCTGGCCGCGGCCGCTGGCCTACGGCGTCGTCTACGGGGCCTCGAAACCCGAGCTGCAGGCGCCGCTGGTCATCGAGGGGCCGTTCCCGAAGGCCTCCGTCCTGCGTCTGCACGTGGCCGTGGTCTCTTCCCGGGCCCTGCTGCTGGTGAGGGCCGATGGCCGGGAGGTGTTCCGCCATGACTTTGTCTGCGGGCCGGGCGAGGGGGAGTGGAAGGAGGCCGTGTTCAAGGAGGAATGGGACCTCTATCAGAACCTCTACGACCGCGACTATACCGCCGAGATCCCGGCGGGGACCCGGACATTGACGGTCGAGATGACCGAAGGGGACTGGCTGCAGATTCGCAGCATCGGCGTGACCCTGGCCGGGGAACCGGAACGGGTCCTCGAAGCCTCGGTGGAGTGGGGCAGAAAGCCGACCCCCCTGCGCTTCGACCCGGGGAATCGGGAGAATGCGTTCTCGACCGAGCAGGCGGAAAACCGGGAATGGCTGTGGCAGACCGCCGTCGAGCCCTGGCGCGCGGCGCAGGAAGCGGGCATCGGGGTGATGGTGGGGGAATGGGGCTGCTTCAACAAGACGCCCCATTCCGTGGTGCTGGCCTGGGCCGAGGACTGTCTGCGCAACTGGCAGCGGGCCGGCTGGGGCTGGGCCATGTGGAATTTCCGCGGCAGTTTCGGGGTCCTCGACAGCGGCCGGCCCGACGTGGAATACGAGGACTTCGAAGGACACAAACTGGATCGGGAATTGCTCGAACTGCTGCTGCGCTACTGACCTGGACTTGGCATCAGTCCTGGAGTTCGAGGGCGGCGCGACGGCGTTCCTCGGGGCGGTATCCCTCGCTGGGACCTTCGCCAAGGATGACCGCAAAGAGTTCCTCGAACGCCGCCAGGTCGGCCACCGAGCCCACCGCCCGGCGCAACGCATGGCGGTAGCCCCGCCCACAGAGATAGGAGAGGATGATCCTGCGCCCCCGGCGCATGGCCGCGCGCTCGCCGTACAGGGCCACAAGCCCGAGCACATGCCGGCGCAGTTCGGCGCAGACATCCTCGTGGGAAGGCGGAGCGGCATCGGGCGCGGCCAGTTCGCGGAACACCCATGGGTTGCCGATGGCGCCCCGGGCCACCATCAGTTCCCGGCACCCCGTGGCCGCCGCCAGGGCCAGGCCGTCGGCGCGGGTGAAGATACCGCCATTGGCCGTCACCGGCACGGGAAGGGTCTCCCGCAGGGCCCGGATGACCGCGGCTGCCACGGGGCCGGAATAGACCTGCTCCCAGGTCCTGCCGTGCACCGTCACCCCGGTGATTCCCGCCTCGACGAACCGCCGCGCCACCGCGCACGTCGGGGCCGGGTCGGTGGGATGCAGGACCCGCATCTTCACCGAAACCGGGATCCCGGCACACCCCTTCACCACCGCCGCGATGCAGCGCAACGCCAGCTCCGAATCCAGGGGCAGGGCTGCCCCGGCACCCCTGCGCGTCACCTTGCGTACGGGGCACCCCATGTTGATGTCCACCCGGTCAAACCCCAGGGGCGCCAGCTTCCGTGCCGCCCGGTCCAGGAGCCCCGGGTCACTGCCGAGGAGCTGGGTCCCGAGCCAGGACTCGTCATCGCCCCGGAGCAGGATGGTGGCATTGCCCGGCCTGTCGTAGGCAAGAGCGCCGGCATCGATGAGGGGGGTGAAGGCGTAACGGCATCCCTGCCGGCGGCAGGCCTGGCGGAAGGGCAGATCGGTATACCCCGCCAGGGGCGCCAGGATCCACGTCCGTCCGGTTTCGGCCTGCGTCTGCGCATCCATGGGAGAACGTTCCCCGCCGGACCCGTGCGGCGGGACCCACACCGGCCGCCGCGGGAGAGGGACCCTACCGGCCCCGTCTGCTGCGCAGATGCCCCTTCTTCAGGAAGCCATCGTAGTGACGCGACAGCAGGTGCGATTCCACCTGGCGCATGGTATCCAGCATGACACCGACGATGATCAGCAGGCTGGTGCCGCCGAAGAACTGCGCCACGAGCGGGGGAATGCGGAAGCGTTGGTACAGGAACATGGGCATGATGGCCAGCAGCGTCAGGAAGATTGCCCCGGCCAGGGTAATGCGGGTCATGGTGTTGTCGAGGAACTCGGCGGTGGGCTGTCCCGGCCGGATGCCCGGGATGTAGCCCCCGCGCTTCTGCAGGTCGTCCGCGATCTGGACCGGGTTGAACTGGTTGGCGACCCAGAAGAACGAGAACAGCAGAATCATGACCGAGTAGAGAAGCATGTAGCGGTAGTTGCCGTAGGCGAACCATGGCCCGAGGAAGGCATTCAGCCGCGGGAAGACACGCAGGACCATCGTCGGAATGCTCAGGATGGCGCCCGCGAAGATGATCGGCATCACGCCCGAGTAGTTGATGCGCAGCGGCAGGTAGCTGGTCGTTCCCGCCGAGACGCCCGTGCGCCCGGCCATGCGGCGGGCGTAGCGCACGGGGATCTTGCGGTGCCCCTGCGTGATGGCCACCGTGGCGCCGCACACCAGGAAGAACATGGCAAAGAGAATCAGCACGTGAATCACGGTGATGTCGCCGCCGGAACGCCAGAGTTTCCACAGGCTTTGCAGCGAGCGCGGCAGGCGGTCCACGATGTTCACGGTAATGATCAGACTGGCGCCGTTGCCGATGCCCCGTTCCGTGATCATCTCGCCCAGCCACATGATGAACATGGCGCCCGCGGTGAGGGTGATCACCGACATCACCACAAAGGAAGGCCCCGGGTTCAGCACCACGCCGCCTCCCCCCAGCTGCAGGTCCTCCGGCCGCATCATCGCCGTAGCGAAGATCGCCCCCTGGATCACGCAGATCACCACCGTCACGTAGCGGGTGATCTGATTGAACTTCTGACGCCCGGACTCCCCTTCCCGAACCATCTTCTCGAGGGTCGGAATCACCGGCATCATCAACTGCATGATGATGGAGGCCGAAATGTAGGGCATGATCCCCAGCGCCCCCACCGCAAATCTCTCCAGCGCCCCGCCGCTGAAGAGGTTGAACATGTCCAGCACCCCGCCGCTGCCCTCGTTGCCGCGACGGAACAGCTCCGCCAGGGCCCCGGCATCGATTCCCGGGCAGGGGATGTTCGCAGTCAGGCGGCAGAGCGCAATGATCCCGGCCGTGAACAGAATCCGCTTGCGCAGTTCCGGGATTCTCCAGCTGTTCGCGTAGGCTGCTAGCATGAACAGAAACCCCTGTCCGTTTCCATGTCCTCGCCCGGAACGCACGCCGCCGGCCGGCCCCGCCGACGGGCCGCAATGGGAATCAACCGACCAGGCACTCGCCGCCGGCCGCCTCGATTTTCCGGCGGGCCGACTCGCTGAACTTGTCGGCGCGCACCTTCAGTGCCTTGGTCAGCTCGCCATCCCCGAGGATTTTCAGCGGCTGGTCGGTCTTGCTCAGGTAGCCCGCGCGCTTCAGGGCTGCCTTGTCCACGTCCGCACCAGCCTCGAAGGTCGCTTCGAGATACTCCACGTTCACCACCGTGTAGACCCTGTGGTTCGGGTTCTTGAAGCCACGCTTGGGCAGGCGGCGGAAGAGCGGAATCTGACCGCCCTCGAAGTAGGGGCGGTAGCTGGTCCCGGAGCGCTGGCCGGCGCCCTTGTCACCGCGGCCGGCCGTGCGGCCGTTTCCGGAGCTGTCGCCGCGCCCGACCCGCTTGCGGGGCTTGCGCTGGAAGGTATTGCTGAGCGAATGCAACTTCATCGTAACCCTCACACCACTGGTCGGCTCTCACAGGGCGGTGACACCACGCTTGGCCAGAATCTCCTGCCGCGTGCGCAGCTTCGAAATCCCCCGCATCGTGGCCTTGACCACGTTCACCGGGTTCTTCGACCCGAGGCTCTTCGCGAGCACGTCCTTCACACCCCCAAGCTCGAGAACGGCACGCATGCCGCCCCCCGCAATGATCCCCGTACCCTCGCTGGCCGGACGCATCACCACCCGGCTGCCGCCGTATTCGGCGCTGACGAGGTGTGTCAGGGTGTTGCCCAGCATGGGGATCTTGATCATCGACTTGCGCGCCTGTTCGCTGCCCTTGCGGATGGAATCGGCCACCTCGTTGGCCTTGCCGAAACCGACCCCGATACGACCGTGGCGGTCACCCGCCACCACCAGGGCACTGAAATGGAAGTTGCGGCCGCCCTTGACCACCTTGCTGCAGCGGTTGATGCAGACCACGCGTTCCTCGACCTCGGCAACCTGCTCGGCGGCCGGTCTCTCAGTGATCGGATCTGTCACGGGTTCATCTCCCTTATACGTGGTACGCCCGTCGCGGCGGCTGCCGCTGCGCGGCGGACCCACCGGTGCACCGCCTCTGCGGCGCTCAAAACTCCATTCCGGCAGCCCGGGCCGCATCGGCCACCGCCTTGACGCGACCGTGATAGGCAAACCCGGACCGGTCGAAAACAACCTTCCGGATCTCGGCCGCCAGCGCCCGTTCCGCCAGCATCTTTCCGAGAAGCGCGGCACCCGTCATGTTGGGATGCTGCCGGCTCTCCCGGAACTGCGCCTCCGTGGTGCTGGCCGACACCAGCGTGCGCTGCGTGGTGTCGTCGATCACCTGCACGTGGATGTGATTCGCCGTACGGCACACGGCCAACCTCGGGCACGTGGACGTTCCGGAGATCTTGCGCCGAATCCGGCGGTGCCGGCGGCTTCTGGCTTCTTTCCTGCTCAGCTTGCTCATCTCGCCCTGCGCTCCTGCACGCGGACCGGGGCCCTGCCGGGCCCGGCCCGGGAACCATCAGCCAACGGTCTTGCCTTCCTTCAGGGAGACCTTTTCGCCCGCGTAACGGACGCCCTTGCCGTGGTAGGCGTCGGGCGGCCGGAACCCACGGATGATCGCCGCGACCTGACCCACCAGGTGCTTGCTGATCCCCTCCACCACAATGTGTGTCGGGTCCGGCATCGTCACCGAGACCTCCGCCGGGGCCGCGTATTCCACCGGGTCCGAAAACCCGAGGCTCAGACTGACGATATTCCCGCCCTTGATCTGGCCACGATATCCCACCCCCTGCAGCTCGAGTTCCTTCCGGAACCCCTCCGTGACCCCAACCATCATCCCTTCGAGGAGGCTCCGGACCATCCCGTGCCTGGCCCGCACCGTGCGCTCGTCCGAGGACCGGCTCACCAACAGCTCGCCCCCCTCCTGACGCACCGAAATGGCACCCGGCAGGCGCAGCGACAGGGACCCCTTCGGACCCTTCACCGTCACCTCGGAACCGTCCACGGTGACCTCAACACGGCTGTCCAGCCGAATCGGTTTTCTGCCCATGCGAGACATTGCGCTGGATTCCTTCCTGATACACCGCGGAACGGCGGACGCGTCACCAGACGTAGCAGAGAATCTCCCCGCCGACATTCTGCTTTCGGGCCGCACGGTCCGTCATGATGCCCTTCGAGGTGGACAGCACGGCAATGCCCAGCCCCCCGAGGACGCGCGGAATTCCGCCGCTGCCGGCATAGACCCGGCAGGACGGACGGCTCACCCGCTGCATGCCCTCGATGACGGGGAGGCGCTGTTTGCCGCGGTACTTCAGCTCGATGACCAGACTGCGGTCGATCGTGCCTTCGTTCTCGATGCGGGACTCTCCGGTGTAGCCCTGCTCCCGCAGCACCTCGGCAACGGCCGCCTTGAGATTGGAGGCAGGCATGGCCACCTCCGGCAACCCGGCCGTCGAGGCATTGCGGATCCGGGTCAGCATGTCGGCAATGGGATCGCTCATACTCACGCTGCAGTCTCCTCCGTCGTCACCAACTTGCCTTCATGACGCCGGGAATCTGGCCGCTGGAGGCCAATTCCCGGAAACAGATGCGGCAGAGCTGGAACTTGCGGATGTAGGCCCGCCTCCGGCCGCAACGGGCACACCGCTGATAGGCGCGGACCGCGAATTTCGGCTTCCGCTTCGATCGGATGATCTGGGATTTCTTGGCCACCGTCCGTCTCCTGTTCAGCTCTCGAAGGGCATGCCCAGCAGGGCGAGCAGGTCCCGAGCCTCATCGTCGCTCTTGGCGCTGGTCACCAACGTGATGTTCATCCCCACCGTGTGCTTGATCTTGTCCAGATCGACTTCCGTGAAGACGCTCTGGTCCGCCAGGCCGAAGGTGTAGTTGCCGGCCCCGTCAAAGGCCTTCCCAGGCACTCCGCGGAAGTCGCGCACCCGGGGCAGAGCCAGGTTGATGAGACGATAGAGGAAATTGTACATCACACCCCCGCGCAGGGTGACACAGGCCCCCACCGACATGCCCTCGCGCAGCTTGAAGTTGCTGATGCTCTTGCGGGCCTTGGTGATGACGGGCTTCTGGCCGGTGATGACCGACAGGGTCTGCAGGGCGCTGTCCATCACTTCCCGGTCCCGGCTGGTGCCCACGCCCGTGTTGACCACGATGCGGGTCACGCGCGGCACTTCGAGGGAGTTGCGGTAGCCGCGTTTCTTCATCAACTGCGGCACCACGTCGTTCTTGTAGGTTTCGTACAGGACGCTTTTCATGGTCTTCCTGCCCTCGCTCGGTGCACCGGGGGCTTACGCCTTCTCGGCCTTCTCCGCGGCAGCTTCCTCGGCCGCCGGCGCCTCGCCCCTGGCGGCGCGGCGCGCATCGTAGGTGGCTTCCGCCATCACGTTGGAGAGATGAATGGGACATGCCACGTCGTCAATGCCCCCCTGGGGACGGTCCGAAGACCGGCGATGCGTCTTCTTGCGGACGTTGATCCCCTCGACGAGGACGCGCTGCTTCTCCCGGTCCACCCGGAGGACACGGCCACGCTTGCCCTTCTCCGCGCCGGCGATCACCACCACAGTGTCGTTGCGCTTGATGCGAACCATCAGATCACCTCCGGTGCCAGCGACACGATCTTCATGAAGTCCCGTTCGCGCAGTTCACGGGCCACGGGACCGAAGATGCGCGTGCCGCGCGGATTGCCCTGGTCGTCGATGATCACCGCGGCGTTGCGGTCGAAGCGCAGGCAGCTGCCATCCGCCCTGCGAATGGCACTGGCGGTGCGGACGATGACGGCCCGGACCACCTCGCCCTTACGCACCACGCCCCGGGGCTGGGCCTCCTTCACGGACGCCCGGATGATGTCCCCCACGTGGGCATAGCGCTTGCGCTGACCGAGGATGCGTATGGCCACAATCCGGCGCGCCCCGGAATTGTCGGCTACCTCTAGGCTGGACTGCATCTGGATCATGGCGCGGGTCTCCTCAATCGGTTGCGGCGCGCTGCACGATGGCCACGAGGCGCCACCGCTTCAGCTTGCTCAGCGGACGGGTTTCCATGATCTGCACCACGTCGCCGACACGGGCTTGGTTATGCTCGTCGTGGACATAGCACTTCTTCGTGTGCTTCACGACCTTGCGGTAGAGGGGATGGGCGGCCCGGCGCTCCACCTTGCAGACCAGCGTCTTGTCCTGGCAATCGCTAACCACCTTTGCCACCCGCGTCTTGCGCATCGGGCGCTGGGGAGTGTGGGTTTCTTCAGCCATCAGTCTTGCACCTCTGCTTGGCGCCGGGCACGCGCCGTCCGTTCGGTCTCCAGCCGGGCGATGTCCCGCCGGACCTGGCGGATCCGGCCCGTGTTCTCCAACTGCCCGGTCTGCTGCTGCATGCGCAGGTTGAATGCCTCGCGGCGATTCTCCGCCATGCTTCGCTCGAGTTCTTCGTCCGTCAGTTCGCGAATCTGCGCGGCTTTCATCGTCCTACCTAACTCCCACCGAGGGGGGGCTGCGGGCCCGACTATGCGGAATGGCGCCGCGTCAACATGCGGCAGCGCAAGGGCAGCTTGCTGGCGGCCCGGCTGAGGGCTTCCCGGGCGATGGTCTCGGTGCAGCCGCTGATTTCGAGCAGCATGTTGCCGGGCTTCACCGGTGCGACCCAGCCTTCGGGATTGCCTTTGCCCTTGCCCATGCGGGTCTCGAGCGGCTTCTTGCTGAAGGGTTTGTCCGGGAACACACGGATCCACAGCTTGCCGCGGCGCTGCATGTGGCGGGTGGCCGCCACACGGGCCGCCTCGATCTGATTGGCGGTCAGCCAACCGCGGTCCAGGAGCTGCAGACCGAAATCGCCGAAATCCAGCTTATTGTTTCGGCTGGCGACCCCCGCGAGGTCGCCGCGCTGCACCTTTCGGTGCTTTACGCGTTTGGGCATCAGGGGCATTGGAGGCCTCCTCCCAGTCTTGGGGTTTGCAGAGCCAGACCTTTACGCCGATCGCCCCGGCAAGGGTGCGGGCTTCGGCAAAGCCATATTCGATGTTCGCTCGCAGGGTATGCAGAGGAACCTTGCCGTCCTTGTACTGCTCCGTGCGCGCCAGCTCGGCGCCGTTCAGACGCCCGGAACAACGGATGCGGATGCCCTCCGCACCCAGGTCCCGCGCGGTCTGGATGGCGCGCTTCATGGCGCGGCGGAAGTTGACCCGGCGTTCGAGCTGCTGCGCCACGCTCTCGGAGACCAGTTGGGCGTCCAGCTCCGGTGTCCGGATCTCCTTGATGTCGATGTAGATCTCCTTGCCGTCGGTCATGCCCGACAGGGAGTTCTTCAGACGGTCGATTTCGGTGCCCTTGCGGCCGATGACCAGGCCGGGACGGCCGCTGAAGACGGTCACCCGGACCCGCCTGGCGAAACGCTCGATGGTCACCTTCGACACGGCGGCCTGATTGAGCTCGGATTTGACGTAGTCGCGGATCATGAGGTCTTCCTGCAGGAGGGGGCCGAAATCGGCCTTGCGCGCAAACCAGCGCGACTTCCACTCCTTGGTGACCGGGATCCGAAACCCTATGGGATTGACTTTCTGGCCCAACGTTCGACCCCCTTGCGATTAGCCCTGGTCCGTCACCACGATCCGGATGTGACTCGTGCGCTTGCGGACACGCCCGGCCATGCCCCGCGCCTTTGGACGGAAACGCTTGAGCGTGGGTCCCTCGCCGATGACCGCTTCCTTGACCGTGAGGCGGTCGACGGAGGCACTGGCGCTGTCGGCGTTTTCGGCGTTGGCAACCGCCGAGCGCAGGGTACGGCCGATCAGGCGGGCCGCCTTCCGCGGGATGAGATCCACCAATGCCAGGGCTTCCCGGGCCGGCTTTCCCTGGATCAGCCTCGCCACCTGCCTCGCCTTGTAGGGCGAGATGCGCACGTACTTGGTGATGGCTCGTGCTTCCATGTTCCTGCTTTCTGGTTTCCTGCCGCGTCGTCCGCCCCGGCCGGGGAGCGGGAACTCTGCCGGTCACGGGCGATCCCGGGTCACCACACTCCCGATGCCGATGTTCCGCAAACGGCCATCCACGACAACCGCCGCACTGATGTCCGCCCGGACTTCGATCACGCGCAAGCGCGCCACCACGGCATCATCCCGCACAATCTGCCACTGGGTACCCCGACGAACGCCGACGGCATAGCCGCTGTCCAGGACCACAACCTGCAGATCGTCGTTCACAGCCAACACACGGCAGCTGTGCGTTTCGAGATCCCGTCTGCCTCGCCCGGCGACTCTCGACAGCGGTTGGACGACGCGCTCGGCCAACTCCACAAGCCCGGCACACCGCGTCGTGATCTCGCGCCGCATGGCATCACTCGGCTCCAGGATGTCCAGAGCCGAGACCAGGTAGGTTTGGAAACTCCTTGCCCGGTCTGCCAGTTCTGCCTGCGTCTCGCGCACCTCTTCGAGGGCGCGATACGCCTCCGCGGCTGTGTCACCCGCCGCCAGCGCCTGCCGGTCGACCAGAAGGTGTCCGGCCTGCAATTGCAGCGCTTCGAGGCGGCGGCTGCACTCCTGACTACGCAAGTACAGTTCCGCATACCTGCCGCGGAGCTGCTCCAGCTCCCTGCCTGTCTTTTCGAGTGTCGCCTCCCGTTCGGCCGCGCGTTTTTCAGCCGCCTCGCGGGCGAGCTGCAGTTCCTTCAGCCGGACGGCTTCGACACCCGCTTCTGACGCGTTGTCCGCCGCGGATGACGGGCGCGTACAAAAGCACGAAGCCAATACAATAACGGGAAGGAGGCAGTGTGTCCACCCCGCGGCGGACTTTTTTCGTGATGCCCGCGTGAAGCGGGGCCGGTTCCCCGGGAGTTGGGCCCTCGGGTCCTGGGCAGGCACACGGTGTTGGCAGGCGGGGTCATTCCGTTGGCAGGCGGGGTCATTCATGGGTTTGGGCCCTCCAGGGTTGCGAGGGCCCGGCGCAGGTCCTCGCGTTCCGGATTGGCGGCGATGGCGCGGCGGAAGTAGTGTCTGGCCCGGGTCGTCTCGCCGAGGTTGGCGTAGTGGACGGCCAGGCCGGCCAGGGCCTTGTCGTCCCGGGGCCGCAGGCGCAGAGTCACGCGGTAGAGGTCGGCGGCTTCCCCGGCACGTTCCTGACGGTGCAGCAGAACGGCCAGGTTCAGATGGGCGCTGGCGTGGGTTGCATCGGCGCCGATGGCCTGCCGGTAGGCCGCCTCCGCGGCCGTGAAGTCAGCCTTCCGCTCGAGCAGGACGCCGTGGTTGTAGGCCGCCGAAGCGTCGTGGGGGTCCCGCCTTCGGACGCTGGCCAGGGCCTCCAGGGCTTCCGCCTCGAATCCCATGTCGGAGAGGAGGATGGCCCGGTCGACCGCGGCCCGGGTGCGGTCGGGATCGAGCCGCAGGGCACTCTGGAAAGCGCCGACGGCCTCGGGTCGGCGGCCCTGGGCCTCGAGGACATTGCCCATCAGGTGGTGCAGAGCGGCGCTGTGCGGCCGGATCTCGAGGGCGCCTTGGAGGACCCGGGAGGCCTCCTCCGTCTGTCCCGTCCGCCACGCCGCCTCTGCCAGCAGCAGGGCCGACTCCTCGCCGCTCGTGGGCAGATCCGGCACGGGCACGATCCAGGCCAACACGAGACCAGGAACGGCCAGACCGACAGCGGTCCAAGCCGTCCTGCGGTCGCCGCGCCGGGCGGCCCGCAGGATGGCCTCGACCCCGAGGGCCGCGCCGGCCAGCAAGGCGGGAGTCATGGTCATGCGGTAGCGTCCGCCGGTGACGAAGAGGGTCAGCGCCGCCGTCGTGCCCAGGGGCATCCAGAGGAAGGGCGCCAGCCGGGCGCGGCGCACCCAGACCCAGGCTGCGAGGGCAAAGGGCGCCACCATGCCGAAATGGACGAGGGGCAGGCGCATCACGGGCGTCAGCATGCGGAGTTCCGGCAGATCCGGGCCGCTGGGGATGTCCCGGGAATTCCAGCTGAGGACGAGCTTGCGGAGGAGCAGACCGAGGGCCCTGGCGGGCTGCGTCCGGGCGAAATGCAGGGCCTGGTTCCGGAAGTACTTGGATGCCCCCGTGTGCGAGGTGATGCCCTGTCGCAGCGGCCGGTTGACGACCTCCTCGTAGGGTTTGCCGGGGCGCAGGTAGCAGGTTCCCGTGGCTTCGGGGTTGTTGCCGACGTACAGGTTGAGTCCGCCGTGAGCCTGCAGGACGACGAACTCGCCGCTGACCGCCAGGTTGCGGGCCGCCACGGGCAGGATCGGCAGGAGGAACAGCCCGGCCAGCCGCAGGTACAGGCCCCAGTGCGGGGAACCGTGCCGCCGCGTCCCCCGGTACGCGGCCCAGGCCAGATACGGCAGGCCGGCGAACAGGCTGATGGGATGGGTCACCGCCGCCAGACCGCAGAGCAGAGCGGAGACCCCCAACGGCCCCGCGCGCGGCCCCCCGCGCCCCCCTGGGCCGTGAGCCAGGGCCCAGCAGAACAACACCCCCGCCAGCAGCACGACCACGAGCACCTCGCAGAACAACTCCGCGCTGTAGTAGATGACGGGTTGGTACAGGGCCCACAGCCAGGCGGTCACCACGGCGGCGCGGAGACCCACCAGACGCCAGACGGCCAGCGCCGTCAGTCCCAGGGCGGTCACGTCAAGCAGGAGCTGGACGAGCCGCACGGCCGGGATGCTCAGTCCGGTGATGCGGTAGACCGCCGCCAGGAAGAGGGGATACAACGGCGCGTGGATGTGCAGGCGGTCCCACAGCGGCCCCCCCGCGAGAAGCTCCCGCGCCCAGGCATCGTACTCCCGGGCATCCGCGCCGACGGCCACGCGACCCAGGGGCAGAGCGCAGTACTGGGCCCAATAGAGCAGGCGCAGGATCACGGCCGCCGCCAGGGCCAGCACGAGAAGCGCCGCCAGGCGTCGGCGCCGGGCCTGCGGGAAGGTCCTTCCCAGCCATGCTCCCGTACTCATGTCCGCCGCATGTTCCTGCTCTGCCCGCGGCCGCCGAGGATCCCCTCCGTCCCGCCGCGGTCCGGCGGGCGCTCGGTCGCCCGGTCCCGGGCCGGCCAGTGGACGGGCGACGCATCCGTCCGCCCCTCGGCCGGCCTCCTTCATCCCGGCTCGCCCTGCGCCAGAATGTCCCGGAACGAAAGCCGCGAGAGGTCGCCGATGAAGGCGTTGTAGGACCCCTCGAAGGCCGCCGCCGCCGGCGCCGGGAGAAACTCCACGAACCGCCGCGCATAGGCCTCGCCCTTGGCGCGAAACGCTTCCTCGATGTCCGCCAGGCTCAGTTTTTCCACGGCGCGGCCCGGCATCACGCAGGGGTCCTTCTGCGCCTCCCCGGCCACCGCCACGACGACCCCGGCCTGCAGCAGCTTCTCCACGACCCCTACCGCCATGCGCGCCGGGATGGCATGGTCCCGGGCCCATTGGGCGGGGCACCAGGGGCCGGTGCCGTTGAGGAAGGCGCGGCAGGCCTCGTGGGTGATGATCATGCCCAGCATCATGCGGGCGGCGAGAGAGGCCTCGCGCGAGGCGCCCTCGCTGCGGTAGGTGCGGTGGTTCTGGACCGCGAAGCTGACCTCGGCCCCGAAGAGCACAATGGTCCAGTTGACATAGAGCCAGGCCAGGAAGAAGGGCACCGCGGCAAAGGTGCCGTAGATCGCGTTGTAGTTGGTCACGCCGATCTGGAAGGTGATGTAAGCCCATTGGGCGACATACCAGAGCACCCCCCCGACCAACCCCGCCGCCGCCGCCGGGAAGAGGGCCACCTTGGTGTTCGGCATGAACTTGTAGAGGAACCCGAAGGCAGCCACCACCAACACGATGCCCGAAAGCCGCAGCATGCGCTGATAGAGGCCCGCCAGGGGCCCGAACCAGACCCCGATCCTGCCCACCATCGCCGGGGACGACAGCACGGTATTGACGCTGGTGGCCGCCAGGAACAGGACCGGAAGGATCATCAGCACGAAGAGATACTCGGTGAACTTGCGGAAGAGGGGTCTTGTGGCGCTGATTCCCCAGATGGTGTTGAAGCTCGACTCGAGCTTCGACATGGCCTTGACCACGGCCCACATGAGCAGCAGCGACCCCACCAGTCCCAGGGTGCCGAAGCGCGTGTTTTCGACGTAGGATAGGATCGTGGTGATGACCTTCTGCATGGGTTGGGGCAGATTGCGCAGGAACGACCCCGGCTCGCCGCCATGGTCCGCGGCAGCGTCCGACGCCGGCGGCTCGATGAGACGGAACTCGACCCGCATCGACTCTACCCCGTCCACCACCTCCCGCACCTCCAGCCGCTCGAGACCCAGCACTTCGAAGAGGTGGTTCTGCATCCCGATCCCCTTCGAGAAGGAGAACATCATCGCCAGGACCGGAATCATGCTCATCAGGGTGATGTAGGTCAGTGCCGAAGCCTGCAGACCGCAGTTGTCCGCCTTGAACCCCTTCACCACGATGGCTCCCACACGGCAGAGCGAGAACAGCAGCCGCTTCATGGCGGGAAGCCCCACCACGTCACGGTCCCACAGTTCTTCCTGGAAGAAACGCCGCGCGTCGGTCACAAAGGTCTTCAGGACCTCGATCCGTGCCCGGGCGGAGCGCCGTGACGAGGTGGTGTCCTGCATCGTTCCTGACTCCCGGATGGGCAGCGAACGTGCCCCGGGACCTCGGGGCGCGGGCCTCGCCGCCATACGCCAAGCTGTACAATATAGGTTCCACTCCAACGCCCGGCAACGCGGCCTGGAAGGCTGGAAGTAACGCCAGTGAAACCCGCGAGTGCCCGCGCGGCCGCGGGCGTTCCATCCCCCTGGAGCGCGAGCGTATCGCGCCCTGGAGCGCGAGCGTATCGCGAGCCTCCCGGCCCCCCTGGAGCGCGAGCGTATCGCGAGCCTCCCGGCCCCCCTGGAGCGCGAGTGTATCGCGAGCCTCCCGGCGTTCCCTGAGGCATTACGGCTGGAAGGCCCCCAGGGCTGTTCCAAGATCCGGCGAATCGCTTCCCGCCGCCACTACCCTTGCGGCAGGGGAGTGTCGATTCGGGGTGAGGGAGCGCGGCCGCGCCCCCTCCGCCTCAGACAACACCGGGGGACGCTCGCGGTACGCTCGCGCTCCAACGGTCCTGCTCGTCCTCACCGGGCACGCGCCTGGCGCGGAACCTGAATGCGGCGGAGTCTGCGAGACGGGGTGGCCTTCGGCAGCTATGGTCTGGGCGGTGCAACGTGTGCGAAAGGCAGCATCCGGGATGGACGAACAAGGATGTCACTCCATGCTGAACCAGCGTTTGCGGGGGCGTTTGCTCGATCCGCCGAAGAGGTTTCGTCCCATTCCGTTCTGGTCTTGGAACGAGCGTCTGGATGTGGCGGAGACGCGCCGTCAGATCGCCGAGATGGACCGGGTTGGGATTGGCGGGTACTTCATGCATGCCCGTGGCGGCCTGCAGACGGAGTACATGGGTGAGGAGTGGATGGCCAACATCGGGGCGGGGATCGACGAGGCGCGCCGGCGCGGGATGGGGGCCTGGGCCTACGACGAGAACGGCTGGCCCAGCGGCTTCGGCGACGGCAGGGTCAACGGCAGGGGGCTGCGCTATCAACAGAAGTATCTCCGCTGGGAGGAGGCGCAGGAGGCGGCCCCCCGGCCCGACGGCCGGACCATCGTCCATGTGCGGATCGAGGACGGGCGCCTGCTGCACTTCTATTTCGACGTCAACCCGTTCTACGTGGACACCCTGGACCGGGCCGTCATCGCGGAGTTCCTGGAGGCGGTCTACGCAGCCTACGCGGATCGCTTCGGCGCGGATTTCGGCGCCGCGATGCCGGGGTTCTTCACGGACGAACCCCAGATCTCCCGCAACGGCATTCCGTGGTCGCTGGTGCTGCCGGGCGCCTATCGCGAGGCGTACGGGGAGGACCTCCTGCCTCTGTTGCCGGGGTTGTTCCTCGAAGCGGGTGACTGGCGCCGCACGCGGTACCGTTTCTGGCACCTGGTGCAGGAGCTGTTCGTTACGGCTTTCACGGAGCAGATCTACCGCTGGTGCGAGCGGCATGGGTGTGCGCTCACGGGCCACATGGTG
>JAFGRS010000127.1 GCA_016935045.1 Lentisphaeria bacterium
CAGGTGGAGGACAAGCTCTTCGCGACCCTCGATCCCACGGTGCGACGGCTGCTGCTGCCGAACCAGCAGGAGCTTCTTCTCGTCGACACGGTCGGCCTGATCCGCAAGTTGCCGCACATGCTCGTGGAGGCCTTCCAGTCGACCCTCGAAGAGACCATTACCGCCGACTTCCTGGTGGAGGTCATCGATGCGGCCGGAGCCCAGATCGAGGAACACCATGCCACCACCAAAGAGGTCCTGGCGGAGATCGGGGCCGGCAGCAGACCCGTCGTCACCGTGCTGAACAAAATCGACCGCATCCCCGATGCCCTCAGCCGGCGCCGTCTGCAACGGCGGTACCCGGAGGCGTTGCTGATCTCCGCTCATACCGGCGAGAACCTCGACCAACTCAGCCAGACGTGCGCCCGCCTTCTGGATGCCTCCCTCCGACGACGGTACCTCCGCGTTCCGCACCAACGCTACGACATCGTCGCCAGACTCCACCGGACCAGCGCTGTGCTCGAAGAAGAGGCCCTCGAAGACGGTATCCATGTCCTGGCCCGGATCCCCGAGGATATGCTTGCGGCGGTGGCCCCCTTCGTCGTACCCGAGACCCAACCCGAGCCCGGCACGGAACCAGCGGGCAGGCCCCGCCTTCCCGCGGAGATGCCATCGCCGGCCGCTCCGGCAGTGCCGGGGGATTGAGAAAGCCAAAACCTTCCTTCCGGTGCTTGCGTCGGTCCGTGAGCCGTGTTATACTAGTGTTTGGCGTCACCGATTTCCCCGTGAACCAGTACCTCGAGTCGGATCGTTACCAAGCGTCTCAAAATCGTCTGGAGCGCGAACGTCCTCGCGAGTCTTGCGGGGCTGTCCTGATCACGATGAGAGGGGCAGTATCTGGTCGTTCGCGGCGTTTCCTTTTCACTCCAGGTTTTCGTGCTGATGCAGTCTTCCTGGTGTTGTCGTTGCGCCGTACCGGGTCGCAGATTCCCGATTCTGGCATCGGATTGTGGCAGAGGGTTTCCCGGCCATGATTTTGGTGGGTCTGACGGGCGGCATCGGCTCGGGCAAGACGACGGTTCTGGGTTGCTTCAGGGGATTGGGCGCTGAGACGTCGGATGCCGACGAGGAGGTTCACCGGCTGTACGAGCCGGGGACGGATGTGTACCGAGCTGTCCTTGCGCGTTGGGGGACGGGTATTCTGCGGGCGGACGGTTCGGTCAACCGGGCAGCGGTGGCGGAGATTGTGTTCCGCGGGGGCACGGAACTCGAATGGCTGAGCGAGCTGGTTCATCCCCCTATCCGGCAGGCGATTCTGGAGCGTGCCGCGGTCCCGATGCTGCGCTTGTTTGTCTGTGCGCTGCCGCTGCTGTATGAGACCCATTGGGATCGCATGACCTGCCGCAACGTGGCGGTCTGGTGTGACCCCCAAACCCAGGCCCGACGCCTGCGGCGGCGCGGCTGGGACGAGGAGCAGGTGCGGTCCCGTGCATCCCGACAGATGACCATGGACGAGAAACTCCAGCGCGCGGACTTCGGCATCATCAACACCGGTTCCATGGAACTGCTGCGACAGCAGTGCCGGAGAGTATACGAGGAACTGTGCCGGCAGTATGGGGCGGGAGGGGCCTCGGGCCATCCCGATGCCGGTTCCCGCCCAGAGCATGAACAAGGAAACTAGGTCGATGGACAAGCCCTCCGAGAAGAAATCCGACGAAGCCGCGCGGGACGAATCGGCGCCTGCCATCGAGACGGGCGGCAGGCCTCAGGGCCAGCGCCGGCCAGGGAGTCGCGGCCGCGGTAGCAGCCAGGGCAGGAGCGGCGGTCAGCGGCACGGCGGCAGGCCGAGGACCGACGTCTCTCCCGCGCCTCCCAATGGCAGTGTCGGCGCCGGGTCGCCGCCTTCCCCGCTGGCGGGGACGCCGCCTGCGCCTCCCGCGCCTCCCAATGGCAGTGTCGGCGCCGGGTCGCCGCCTTCCCCGCTGGCGGGGACGCCGCCCGCGCCCTCCCCGCCGCCCAATGGCAGTGTCGGCGCCGGGTCGCCGCCTTCCCCGGTGGCGGGGACGCCGCCTGCGCCCTCCGCGCCAGCGGAAGCCGCCGGCGGGGAAGTTGTCGAGGCGGCGCCCGTTGTCGAGGCCACGGAGAGCACGGGCACGGCCAATCTCAATCTCAACGAAGTGCACAACATGGAGATGACGGACCTGACCCAGGAGGCCCTGCGGCTGAACATTGAGGGTGTGGGTTCGCTGACCAAGCACGAGTTGGTGTTCGAGATTCTGAAGGTCACCAACGCGAAGAACGGGATTCTGTACGGTGGCGGGGTGTTGGAGGTCCTCCCGGACGGTTTCGGGTTTCTCCGGACTCCGAGTTACAGCTACCTGCCTTGTCCGGAAGACATTTACATGAGTCCGTCGCAGATCCGGCGGTTTTCGCTGCGGACGGGGGACACGGTGATGGGGCAGATCCGGCAGCCGCGGGAGAAGGAACGCTTCTTCGCGATGCTGAAGGTCGAGTCCATCAATTCGGAGGCGCCGGAGCTCAAGAAGGCGAAGGTGCCCTTTGAGAGCCTCACTCCCTTCTTCCCGACGCAGCGTCTGATTCTGGAGCGCGAGCGCGAGGAGATCAGCATGCGGGTCATCGACCTGGTGACGCCGGTCGGACGCGGCCAGCGTGGTCTGATCGTGGCGCCGCCGAGGACCGGGAAGACCGTTCTGCTGCAGAAGATCGCCAACAGCATCACCGCGAACAACAAGGATGTGACCCTGATCGTGCTGCTCATCGACGAACGGCCCGAGGAAGTGACCGACATGAGGCGCATGGTGATTGGCGAGGTCGTCAGCAGCACCTTCGACGAGCCGCCGGACCGGCATGTGCAGGTCGCGGAGATGGTCATCGAGAAGGCCAAGCGCCAGACCGAGCATGGCCGGCACGTGGTCATCCTCCTGGACAGCATCACCCGCCTGGCACGCGCCTACAACACCATCGAGCCCCACAGCGGGCGCATCCTTTCCGGCGGCGTGGACGCCAACGCGCTGCACAAGCCGAAACGTTTCTTCGGCGCCGCCCGCAACATCGAGGAAGGTGGCAGCCTGACCATCCTGGCCACGGCCCTGATTGACACGGGCAGCCGCATGGACGAGGTGATCTTCGAGGAATTCAAGGGCACGGGCAACATGGAGTTGCATCTTGACCGGCACCTGGTTGACAAGCGCATTTATCCTGCCATCAATATTGAACGCAGCGGCACGCGGCGTGAAGAGCTGTTGCTTCACCCCGACGAACTGGACCGTGTGTGGACGCTGCGGCGGGTTCTCAACGGGGTGCCCACCGTGGAAGCCATGGAGCTGCTCATCAGCAAGCTCAAGAAGACCAACAACAACATCGAGTTCCTGATGTCGCTGCAGTTGTCCTAGGCCGGACACGCCGGTTCCGTCCCGTCGGCGCGCAGGGAGTTCTCCGTGAAGGGGGGGGACTTCGGCGGTGTTCCGGTCCCGGCATGGGGTTGGGGGCGCGCCGGGGTGAATCTGGAAGGAGTGTACGGGTTGACTGCCGGGTGCCCTCGATGGGGGTGCGGGGGTGTTCCGAGCGGACGTGCCAGGGAGCTGTAACGGCCAGTACCGGGAGAAGCTGTTCATGGAGACGATCAAGTGCCCATACTGTGAGTGTAAGGTCCTGATGAGTGACGTGGAGGATGAAGACGGCACCTGTCCCGAGTGCGGGGCGCCGTTGCTGGCTTCCCTGATGATGCAAGACCTTGCCGGCGACGACAATGACGACGACATCGACATGGACCGACCCGACGGGGACGATTTCGACGACGGTTCGGACGACCTTCTCGACATGGACGAGGACGATGACCTCGATTCGGATGAGTGATCGAAGACGCCGATGACCAAGGCCCACGCTGCCGGCTACGACGAAAGCCACATCAAGACCCTCAGCTCGCTGGAGCACATCCGCACCCGGCCCGGCATGTACATCGGGCGTCTGGGCTCGGGTGACCATCCCGACGACGGCATCTACGTGCTGCTCAAGGAAGTCATCGACAACAGCGTCGATGAGTTCATCATGAAGCAGGGGCGGCGCATCGATGTCGGCATCGCCGAGGATGGTGCGGTGACGGTGCGGGACTACGGTCGCGGCATCCCTCTGGGCAAGATCACGGACTGCGTGTCCCAGATCAACACCGGCGGCAAGTACAACACCGAGGCCTTCCAGTATTCGGTGGGGCTGAACGGTGTGGGGCTGAAGGCGGTGAACGCCCTGTCCAGCCGTTTTGTGGCCCGTTCGGTGCGTGACGGTCATTTCCGCGAGGTCGTGTACCGGGACGGGGTCCTGGAGGAGGATCGGGAGGGCGCCAGCGACGATGCTCCCGGCACGGAGGTGACCTTTGTGCCCAGCGCGGAGTTCTTCCCCGGTTTCCGCTTCGAGGACAAGTACCTGCGCCGCCGCCTGCTGAACTACGCCTACCTCAACAGCGGTCTCTCCCTCTACCTGAGTGGAGAGCGCTTCTACTCGCGCGACGGCATCCTGGATCTGCTGCGGGAGAAGGTCGACGACGAGACGGTCTACGACATCATCTACCACAAGGAAGAACACCTCGAATTCGCCTTCTGCCACACGGCGAGTTTCGGGGAGACGTATTACTCCTTTGTCAACGGCCAGTACACGAACGACGGCGGCACCCACGAATCCGCCTTCCGGGAGGGTATCCTGAAGGGCATCAACGAAGTGGCCGGCAGGACCCTGGAGGCCGACGACGTGCGCAACGGCATCGTGGCGGCCGTTGCCATCAAGCTCAAGGAGCCCCTCTTCGAGTCCCAGACCAAGAACAAACTGGGGAACAACGAGATCCGCCCGGAGATCGTGGCGAAGGTCAAGGATGTGGTCGCCCGGTACCTCTACCAGAACCACGAGACCCGGGAGCGACTGCTGGAGAAGATCGCCCAGAACGAGAAGGTCCGCAAGGAGATCCAACTCGTCAAACGGGAGGCCAAGGAGAAGGCCCGCAAGGCGAGCTTCAAGATCCCCAAGCTGCGGGACTGCAGGTACCACCTCGACGACCCGGTGCCGGCCTCGGGCCGCAAGGCGAGGGAATGGCGGGGGGGCGAGTCCATGGTATTCCTGACCGAGGGGCAGTCCGCGGCCGGCTCCATGATCAGTTGCCGGGACGTGGAGACGCAGGCGATTTTCTGCCTCAAGGGCAAGCCTCTGAACTGCCACGGCCACCGCCGCAAGACGGTGTACAGCAACGAGGAGCTGTACTTCATCATGCGTGCTCTCGGCATCGAGGACGGGCTTGCGGGGCTGCGGTATTCCAGGGTGATCATCGCCACCGATGCCGACGTCGACGGGATGCACATCCGCAACCTTCTGATCACCTTCTTTCTGACGTTTTTCGAACAGCTCGTGCTCTCCGAGCACCTGTTCATCCTCGAAACTCCCCTCTTCCGCGTGCGCAACCGGCAGGAGACCCTGTACTGCTATGATCAACGCGAACGGGACCAGGCCTGCCGGAAACTGGGACGCGGGGCGGAGATCACCCGTTTCAAGGGGCTCGGGGAGATCTCCCCCAACGAATTCGGTCAGTTCATTGGGTCGGACATGCGCCTGCTCAAGGTCACCGTCGACAACCAGCGCAACGTCCACGACGCGCTCGAGTTCTTCATGGGGAAGAACACCCCGGAGCGGCGCCGCTACATCATGCACAACCTTCTCTGAGCTGTCATCCGAACCGAAGATGGAGGGGCGCGCCCCACGCCATGTCAGCCCGCAGACGACCAACCCAGCACGAGCCGCCCGAGCCCGAGGAAAAGGATCCCGCCGGCGCCGCCGCCGACGGCGAGGAAGGCCTCGATGCAACGGGGGAGCACGGTCTGTCGGAATCCCCCTCCGGAGACGGGGCCGGCGGCGTCATTCCCCGCACCCCGGGCGAGGACAGCGATGGCCTGAGGCAGTTGCTGGCCGTCAATTTCATGGAGTACGCCAGCTACGTCATCAAGGACCGCGCCATCCCGGACGTGGACGATGGCCTCAAGCCGGTGCAGCGGCGCATCCTGCACAGCCTGCACGTGATGGACGACGGGCGCTTCCACAAGGTCGCCAATGTCATCGGCCACACGATGCAGTACCATCCCCACGGCGACGCTTCCATTGGCAGCGCCCTGGTTGTGCTCGCCAACAAGGAGTACTTCATCGACAGGCAGGGCAACTTCGGCAACATCTTCACCGGCGACCCGGCCTCCGCGTCCCGGTACATCGAGTGCCGTCTGTCCCCCCTGGCGCGCGAGGTGCTGTTCAACCGCGAGATCACGCAGTTCGAGCCGAGTTACGACAGCCGCAACCAGGAGCCCGTGGTGCTGCCCGCCAAGGTGCCGGCGCTGCTGCTGATGGGAGCCGAAGGCATCGCGGTGGGGCTCACCACGCGCGTCCTGCCCCACAATTTCCGGGAGTTGCTCGAAGC
>JAFGRS010000790.1 GCA_016935045.1 Lentisphaeria bacterium
GAGCTTGTCGCTCACGCTCGACCTCGTGGGCAAGCCGCCCCTGGCGCGGGGCCTCCGGCAGCGCAGTGAAGACCCGTTGCGCCACGACGCTTGAAGGGGTGACGCTTCATGCGTCACCTGCAGGTTAACTCTCACGCGCGCGCGTACGGAGAATCAACCGGAAGGTGACGCTTCATGCGTCACCGGCAACCTCGAAAGGACCTGCCGGCACGGCTTGCCGACTCGGTCGTCGAGGTGCGCGCAGCGCGGGTCCAGGATCCGCGTCGCGGTGGAGGCCGCCGGCCGCAGAGCGCCTGAGGGGCCCGGCCTTCGGGCGGCGCCGGCGCGTGGCGTGGTGCGCCTTTGCTGGGTGCAAGTCGAGGTGACGAGCCAACCCGGAGTCGCGACCCACGAGGCGGTATTCCCGCAGGCGCTCGACGCTCTCCCGAAGCGGGTCCTCCTCGTTCTCACCCAGTGAGCGCGAGAGTCCGCCGGCGGGCTGGCGCCGGGCTCGTCTGCTCACTCCGGGAGGGTGACCGTGATTGGCTCGGAGGTCTGCCCGACGGTCACCGGCAGGGCACCGCACATGGTTCTGGCCTCGGGCGGGCCGACGGCGATTTCCAGTCCCGTCGGGTCGAAAACCCGGAACGTGGCCAGACCGAACGCGTCCGTACGGGCCGCCGCCTCCACCCGGCACTCGTCCATCAGCCAGACAATCGCCCCGGGAACGCAGCCGCCACTTGCGGCCAGAACGCGCACGGAGAAGGCCGTGGCCCTCAGGTCGAGAACGACGGTTCCGAGATCCGCGTCGGCAGCGGGCTCAGGTATCCGGATCGCCCGGCGGAGGACAGCGCGCACGCGTGGTTGCCACCCGCTCCACCACGCGCGGGGCATCCAAACCAGGTCGTAGGTCCCGGATGCCACTCCGGCGAGGTCGAAGATGCCGCGCGCAAAGGAGGACGGCGCGGGGGACGATGGCATGCTGGACGGCCTCGTGCAACGCGGAAACTCGTCGTGCTCTTCCTGGACACCGATTGCCGCGCCGCGCGTCCCCGCCGGACATAGCTCCAGCGTGCCCTGGGTAACCGGCTGACCGCCCATGTCCATGAGGTAGCCACGCACCCGCGCGGTCGGAGTCGGCGTGTCTGCGGCGTTGTTGTTGTCCTGCTCTCGGACCTCGTTCTCCTGGCCCGGTTCTCTCTCGGCGTCGGCGACGGCCCAGGCCTCGGGAACGACGGCGTGAATGCCACTGTCGTGCACCTCGCCCTCTCGCACGAACACCCGGGCAATCACATGTTCGCCCAGGCTCAGCGTGACCCAGCCGGGCAGGCACTCGAACGCGAAGGGAAGTCCCGGCTGGCGGGGCCCCTGGACCCTGACCCGGCGGGCCGGCAGGACCCGGCGGGCCGGCGGCGTGGCGCCCAGGTCCCGCCGTGGCAAGCCCCGGCGGAAGAAGACCGCGCAGCCGGCGTTGTGCCAGAGCGTTTTGGGTCCAAAGAACTGCAGCCGACCCGTGAGGCGAGCCGGGCGGAACAGCACGACTCTCAGGCCCTCCTCCGGGGGCACCACCGGGGGAACGGATGCGATCCAGCGCGGGTCTTCCACGACGAGCGTGTAGGCTTGCTGCCCGGCCTCCGTGGACGCGAAGCGCCCCTGCGCGTCGGTGGTCAGGTCGAGATCGGGGCATCCGGGAGCATCCGGCCGCAAGGTCAGCTTCAGGCTGGGGATCGGGCTGCCCACACTGTCCACGCAAGTGCCGGAGATCCGCTGGCCCCGGCGAAGCCACACCATGCGCGGAACGGATGCATCGGTGACAAACACCTCTGCGGTCTCGTAGCCGGGAGCAGCGCAATGAAAGCGGGCAAACCAGCAGTCTCCGCCATGCGGGTAACACAGCCTGGCAGTGCCGTGCGCGTCGGTGACTGCCTGGGTTTCGGACAGCCTGACCCGCGCGCCCGGGATGGGTTGACTCGACTCGTCGAGCACCAGGAAGGTCAATATCGAGTGGTCTGAGGAGGTCTGCCCATCCGGGGATCGGTCCGCTGCGGCGGGCTCGGGTTCGGCTGGGCTCTGGGGCTGGGGGACCGGCGCCGCGGCAATGGGCTGTTTCGGACCGGTAACCGCGTCACCGGCGGGCGCCGGAGGAAGAGCCGCCACCTCCGCGGGCCGAACCGGAGGCGGGACGGGATCAGGCAGCGGCGGTTCGCCCCATCCCCAGCACAGCCACAGCGTGAGCACCGCGACTGGCCCGAGCCCAATCAGCACGGCGACGGCTCGCATCAGACGCCTCCGGCTGAGGTCCAGCAACCGTCGTGCCCCTGGGGCGGGCGGTGAAGAGACGCGACCCCTCGGGGTGAGAGCTTGGGGCGGGAGGAACCGTCTCCGCGGGCGCGATGCAGCCGAGAGGGGCGACGGTCGGGACGGGCGGAGGGCAGACGCCCGCAGGGAGAATCGGCAGCAAGTGCCCGCGAGAATGCCTGCGGCGGTGAAAGAGGGGATCGGCGGGGTGTAGAATAGGAGGCTGGACGGCCAGGGTGGCGGTGGGCGCGGCCGACCCGGCGGCGCCACGGCGGCCCAGGACCGGCCGGTGCCAGGAGTCGGGCATGGCAATGCGTGGGCGTGGCATGACACGTGGCGTGGTCCTTCTTTGGGTGCTGGCGCTCTTGGCGGCGTCCGCCGTCGCCCAGGCAACTAGATCGAAGGTCGCGACTCCGGCTCGTCCAGCGGCGGGCCGGGC
>JAFGRS010000791.1 GCA_016935045.1 Lentisphaeria bacterium
GCCCTACGGAAGCCCCGGCCGTCGGGGACCGCCGGCCGTACCGGAACAGACCGGCTTGCACCGGATGGGAATGGCCGCAATATTGCGGTACGATCCGGCCCAACCGAGTCCCCGCGCAGGATCGTGGGACCTCACGGGCTTCGGGAACCGGGTCGCTTGGACCCCCGAGAGGATGCCGCGAGAAGCCCATGAGCAAGCAGCTTTTCTTCGAGATGGATTTCGCCGCTCACACGCGCAAGACGCGGCAGGGGGCGGCGGCGCCGGCGGCAAACGGTGGCGCTGCCAAGCGTCGCCTGGCGGTTCGCCGCGCGGCCCTGCGCTGGCTGGAACAGGGCGACCCTCCCACCGGCATCGGTGTCTCGGTCATCACCCGCATCCAGCGCTTCCGGGCCGACATCGCCGCCTTCTGGAGCGCCCCCGTGCGCAATCCGGCCTCGGAAGGCCCCGGCCGCGTTCTCGCACCCGCGCGGACCGCCATCATCCAGTGCTACACCGAACGGGAGGAATGCTGGCCCGACTGCAGTCGGTCGGACAGTGTGCTGCCCTACCTGCGCGAACTGAAGGCGGAAATGGCCGCGGTGGAAGCCGCGATCCGTGCCGAGGAGCCGGAACTGCGGGATGCCGAGGCGCTGTTCGAGGAGTACGCCCGCTGGCGCTACGACCAAACCGGAAACCGCCGCTACCACATCCTGCGCAACCAGATCGAGAAGACGGAACGCAGTCTCTACGACGGCACCACGTTCGAACGCATCCGCAGCGCCCAGCTCGCGGACCGGCTCTACCTTGCGGTACCGGCCGGCATGGTCGGGGCAGATGAACTCGCCGACGGATGGGGCCTGCTGTGGGTCGAAGACAGCATGCAGGTCAAGGTGGTTTCCGAGCCCGAGGCCCGGGACTGCCTCCCCTCGAACCGCTTCCACCTCATCCAGCACATCGCCGCGGCGGCGAAGTCCAGCCAGCTTCTGGTCCTGGGTGTCGCGGCCCGGCCGGAGGGTGTCGTCTTCACCCGCCCGGTGTTCCGACGTCGGGTCGAGAACGGGGTTCGCCTGCCGTGAGCCAGGCCAGCCTTTGTGACTTCTCATCCCGATCGAACCGTCCCTCCTGCCCTTCGTGCACCCACGGGGCCTTCGCGTGCCTGCACCCCATGGGCAGGAGGGCCCGAGGGAGGCGGGAAGCTGGAGGCAGGAACGCATGAGCCGGCGCTCGGTCATCCTGGCACTCCTCGCGGTGGCCTTCGTCTGTGGCTTCGGGTTCTTCAATGACTTCGTGCTGCGCCAGACCTACATGGTGGGCACCTTCATGCCCATGCCGGTCTACGGCGGCCTCATCCTGTTCCTCCTGCTCGTCAACCCCCTGCTCCGCCTGCTGGGACGCCGTTGGCCCCTGAGCGGACAGGAGCTGGCGTTCGTGGTCGCAGTCGTCCTCTTCGCCTGCTTCATCCCCGGCCGCGGACTCATGCACCACGGTACCGGAACCCTCATGCTCCCACACCACTACGCCAAAACCGATACCACCTGGAAAGAGACGTCCGCACTGGACCTGGTCCCGAAACGGATGCTCGCGGACGTCAGCCGCGACGAGGACACGGCACTGGGAGGATTCGTCCAGGGCCTCGGAGAAGGCAGCACCCACATCCGCTTCCGCGAAATCCCCTGGACCGCCTGGCACCGGGCGTTCCTCTTCTGGGGACCGCTGCTGTATACGGTCGTGCTGGCATTGACGGGCCTCGCACTCGTGGTTCACCGGCAGTGGACTGCCCACGAGCAGATTCCCTATCCCATCGTGACCTTCGCGGAATCCATCCTGCCGCGCCCGGGGCGCCTGTGGGGAGATGCCTTCGGCAGCCGACTGTTCTGGATCGCCGCCGGCGCCGTCTTCCTGGTGCACATGAACAACTACGCCGCCCGATGGTGGCCCGATCACCTCATCCCCGTCCGCCTGCAGTTCGATTTCCGGCCCCTGGTCCCCCTCTTCCCCGCCTTCGCCCGCGGCGGCGGCTGGGGCATCGCCTACCCGCGGCTGCTGTTCACCGTCGTCGGCTTTGCCTACTTCCTGTCGTCCGAACTCTCCCTCTCCATGGGATTGGCACCCTATGCCTACGCCTTCTTCGTCGGTACCTGCGTCGGCTACGGCCTCACGGTGGGGGGAAACTTCTTCGCCCTCGAGAACATCGAGCGGGGGCTCTACGGCGGTGCCTATCTCGGCATCGGCCTGGTCATGCTCTACAACGGCCGACGGTACTACAGCAGCGTCCTGCGCGGCTGCTTCGGCATCCGGCGAGGTGACCGCGCCGAACCCTATGCCATCTGGGGCGCACGCCTGCTGCTCGTCGCCTCGGTTGCCTTCGTCCTGCAATTGGCGTCCGTTGGCATCGACTGGCAGTTGGCCGTGCTCTATACCTTCTTCTTCATGCTCATCTCCCTCGTCCTCAGCCGCGTCGTTGCCGAGACGGGGGCCTTCTTCATTCACTGTTACTTCTACCCTTGCGCTCTCCTGGTCACGTTTCTCGGCCCCATGGCATTCGACCCGAAAACCCTGGCCGTCATGTTCCTGGTCACGGTGGTGCTGATGATCGATCCGCGGGAGATCTTCATGCCCTTTGCCGTCCACGCCTTCGCCCTTCTGGAGCGCTCGAAAGTCCGCTTCGGCCCCCCCGCCGGCTGGGGGCTGGCCGCCGTGATCCTCGGACTCGTCGTCGCGGTCTCCGCAACCCTCTACTGGCAGTATGACCGCGGCGCCATCAGCGTCGGCGATGGCTGGAGCCTGAACGTGATGCGATGGCCATTCGACAATGCCGCCAAGCTCGAACAGCGCCTCGAAGCCCTCGGCCACAGCGGCCCGGACATGCCCGCGCCGCCGGGAGGCTGGGCCCGCTTCACCCGTGCCAAACCGCATGTGGCCGGAGTGGTCGCCTTCGTTTCCGCCCTCAGCCTGGTCCTCATCTTCACCTTCTGCCGCATGCGCTTCCCCCGCTTCCCCCTGCACCCGGTCCTGTTCCTCCTTCTCGGTTCCTACCAGAGCCGGTACATGGGGTTCTCGTTCCTGGTCGGGTGGTTCGTGAAGACGATGATGGTGAAGTACGGCGGCGCCCACATGTATGCCCGCGCCAAGCCGCTGATGATTGGACTCATCGCGGGGGAGATGGCGGCGGGAGCCGTCACCATGATCATCGGCGGCGTGTACTACTGGGTCCAGGGAGTGCCGCCCATGTCCTACATCATCCTCGGCGCCTGAGGAGGACGACCGGCCCGCGGGTGATCCAGGAGTTGCCCCGCCAGCGCTGTTGCCAGGCCACGGCGGTCTCCACGCGCCTGACCGACACGCCGGCGGACCGTCTCGGGTGAACCTCGCGGATCGCCGCACATCCGCCCCGCCCCCGGGTCCCGCTCCTTCCTGTTCCCACGGAAGCGTTACGGATCCCGCCCGTACGCGCAGGCAGAATCCTCCCCCCGCGGCTACAGTACGGAGCGTTCCCTATCGGCCTGGACCGCCCGCGGCCTCGCGGGCACGGAACGGATCGTTCCCTATCGGCCTGGACCGCCCGCGGCCTCGCGGGCACGCCTGCGGCCATACGGACGATGCGCATACTATCGGATTGTGGACTGCCGCCGGCTCGCTCACCGTCGCGGGGGCAAGGCCCATCCCACATGGCGCCGCGGGACCGGCAGGCGGACGCGGCAACACGGCTGGAACCTGGGTTACCCATGGTTGTCCTGGGAGTGGAAACAAGCTGTGACGAGACCTCCGTCGCCCTGGTGCGGGACGGCGAGGACGTCCTGGCGAGCGTCGTGGCCTCCCAGGTCGACCTGCACGCGGTCTACGGCGGCGTCGTCCCCGAACTGGCGGCACGGGAACACCTCCGGGCCATCACCCCCGTCATGGACACGGCCATGGCCGAGGCCGGACTCGAAGCGGCGGCCATCGACGCCGTGGCGGTGACCCAGGGCCCCGGCCTGATCCCGGCCCTTCTCGTGGGCAATGCCTACGCCAAGGGATTTGCCCTGGCCAAGGGCTGCCCGATCCTCGGCGTGAACCATTTCCTGGCCCACATCTACGGGGTCTTCCTGGGCCGCTCGGCCATCCTTGCCGAGCCGACCCTCTACCCGCTGCTGGCGCTGGTCGTCTCGGGAGGCCACACGGCCCTGGTCCTGATCGAGAGTTCCGGACACGCCCGCATCCTCGGGGCCACCCTCGACGACGCCGCGGGGGAAGCCTACGACAAGGCCGCCAAAATCCTCGGTCTGGGCTATCCCGGAGGACCCGTCATCGATCGACTTGCCCGTAGCGGCAGCCCCACCACGTACGACTTCCCCCGCGCACTGACGCCGGGAGGCGGCAAACCCCTCAGCCCCGAGAACCGACTCAACTTCAGCTTCAGCGGGGTCAAGACCGCACTCCTCTACGCCGTCAGAGACCGTACCCCCTCCCGGACCGAACTGGCCGATCTCGCCGCCGGCTACCAGGAGGCCATCGTCCAGGTACTCGTCCTCAAAACCCGCTGGGCCGCCGAGGAATCCCGTGCCCCCACGGTCTGTGTCTGCGGCGGGGTGGCCTGCAACAGCCGCCTGAGGACCCTGATCAGGGAAACCATGCAAGCCGAAGGACGCCGACTCCTCCTCGCCGAACCCCGCTTCTGCACCGACAACGCCGCCATGGTCGCAGGACTCGCCTACCACGCCCTGCGCCGAGGACGCCCGGCCGGCTCCGACCAGGCCGTGTCGGCACGCCTCCCCATCGATCTTGGAATCGTTCCCTTCGTTCCCGGTCTCGATGCATCCTCCCCCACCGTGCAAACCGCGACAAACCAGTAATGCCTCAGTCAAACCCGCGAGTGCCCGCGCGGCCGCGAGCCTTCCATCCCCCTGGAGCGCGAGCGTACCGCGAGCATCCCTGCGTTGACTGAGGCATTACACAAACCATCCCTGCAGCGCTTGACGTTCTCCCTCTCCAGCCTACAGTACCATCCCGTTGTCGCCGGCCTCTAACGAAGCGGCGAGAGCCGGGCAACCGTGACCTGGTAGGGTACCGAAGCGGCCAAACGGGGCAGACTGTAAATCTGCTGGCAATGCCTTCCTTGGTTCGAATCCAAGCCCTACCACCACCCACAACTACCTAAACCCGAGCCACTTACGCTCGGGTTTGTTTTTCCCCCGTTGCCCCCCTGCTCGCCTTTGCCACCCCCTGATTCGCTCTGCTCGTTGCACGGAACAACAACGTGCACCAGAAGACCCTCAACCGGCTCCTGCGCTTCATCGAACGCTTCAGGGA
>JAFGRS010000792.1 GCA_016935045.1 Lentisphaeria bacterium
CCAGTCAACGGGGGAAGGAACCGAGAAACGGCTCGGCGGAGCCTCGCCCTCCAGGGGACGCGGCTCGGCGGAGCCTCGCCCTCCAGGGGACGCGGCTCGGCGGAGCCTCGCCCTCCGCCACGGTGTGGGCCGGCGGGGCGGTTGCCGAAGGCTCCAGACGGAGTATGTTCGACCGGAGCGGACGCCAGAGTGGCGAGGCGCGCAGGGTCTGGGGATGGGAGACGGGCCGCGTCCGGAGAGCAGGGGCAACATACCACGGAGGCAGGGCGGACATGGCAGCCGGAACCGATCTGATCGCGGCATGCGGCCTCTGCGCCATGGCCATCACGGCGGCCGTAGCCGCGGAACCGCCTGCCCATCGGGCCATGCCCTTGGCCGAGTCCCTTTCCCCCTACACGGGACCGGTGGTGCGTGGGGTGGACACCACGACACTGCACGGGACAGTGCTGTGCGGCTACCAGGGCTGGTTCATGGCCAAAGGCGACGGCTATGAGCCCGGTTTCGTGCACTGGGGAGGCGTAGACAGGGCGCCCCCGCGCTGTACCGTCGACTTCTGGCCCGATACGACCGAACTGGAGCCGGACGAACGCTTTCCCACCAACTACCGCCATGCCGACGGGACCCGGGCCGAGGTGTTCAGTTCAACCGTCCGGCAGACGGTCCTGCGGCATTTCCGCTGGATGCAGGAGTACGGCATCGACGGGGTCTATGTGCAGCGGTTCGGGTCCTGCATCGGCAATCAGCGGGACTGGAATTACCAGCGCACCTGCGCCGTCCTCAATCTCTGCCGGGAAGGCGCCAACCGCAGCGGCCGGGCGTATGCCGTGATGTACGACATGGATTTCGGCCGGCGGGGCGTGGACGTGGTCATGGCAGACTGGACCCGCCTGATCCGGGAGATGCAGCTCACGCGCACGCCGGCCTATCTGAGGCACCGTGGGGCGCCGGTAGTCGGGCTGTGGGGGTACGGGTTCGGGCACCGCGCATTCGAGGCAGCGGCGGCGGAGGACCTGTTCCGCTTTCTGAAGGACCCGGCCAACGGCGCCTGCACCATCCTGCTGGGGGTTCCGAACGACTGGGCTTCCTGGGAAGACGATCGCATGCGCCTGCTCACCCGCTATGCGACGGTGATCAGCCCCTGGAATGTCGGCCGCTACGGGGACCCGGAGGGCGCCCGACGGCATGCGGCACGGTACTGGCCCGGGGACCTGACCTTCTGTCGGGAACACGACCTGGAGTACTATGCCGTTGCCTTCCCCGGCTTCAGTTGGGCCAACCTGCAGAAGGGAAACAGTCCCCTGAACCAGACCCCCCGGCTCGGAGGGCGCTTCTTCTGGAGCCAGATCGAGGAAATCCGCCGCCACGGCATGGACAACGTGTACGTCGCCATGTTCGACGAGGTGGACGAAGGAACGGCCATCTTCAAGTGCACCAATCACCCTCCCGTCGGCCGGTTCTGCACCTACGAGGGACTCCCCAGCGACACCTATCTGCGCCTTGCGGGACTTGCGGGGCGTTTTCTGAGAGGCGAGCAAGTGACCTTCCCCGAGATCGCGCCGGACCCGGCCGGGACGACCTACACGCCGCTGCCGCAACTCGTCTACTACCGCGAGCCAAGCCCCTTCAGCGAGGCAACGACGCGGCGCTGGCAGGAGTGGTTTGCCGGCAACACTCTCCTCCTCCATGAGGAACCCTACAGCGCCTGGATACGGGATCTCTACAACACCGACGCCTTCGACATCCGGCTGATGACGTGGCGCGACATCGTCGTCTCGCCGCCCTCGGCCGGGCTGATGCTGCTGGCTCCGGGCAACGAGGGGTTCAACGCCCGGAGCAGTGACGTGGCAGAGATCGTGCGCACGCTGCAGAGACACCTCCAGCGCGGGGGCATCCTCGTCATCATGGCGGGAGGAGCCTACCCCCTCTTCTATCCGGGCCATGGCAGCGAGGCCGCCAGGTTCGGTTTCCGACTCGAAATGACGAACAGCCCCAGGGGCAGCCGGATCGTCTTCGCCGAGGCGTTGCCGAAGGGTCTGCCGGCCTGGACCATGGATCAGGGGGGGACGTCGCGGCTCATGCGGCGCGAACTCTATCCCGAGGCCCTCGCCTATCAGTCCCTGGGCCGTGTCGAACTCCCTGACGGCGCCATCCACGGCGACGCCATGGCCCTGGTGCAGCCGGGGGGCCCCCTGGGGAAGGGACAGATTCTCTACCTGGCGTCCGACCTGCTGCGCCATCCCGAGCGCGAAGGGCTGTTGGACGCGGTTCTGGCCTTTCTGCATTCGCGGCTCCGGCAGTGACCTCCGCCGGGGGCCGGGCACGAAGGAGTCTGCCTGATGCGCGCAGCGGTACCGGGCGGCGGCTCGTGACCGGGCTCGTTTGCCTGTGGGGCTGGGGGGCGAGGGTGACTGCCGCCTGGACTTCGCCCTCCCCACCCGCGAAGTCGAGCCGCCGGTGGACCTGTTTCCGGCCCTCTCGCCGCCGCGGCGGACTCCTGAGGGACATCGCTCCCCTGCCCTCTCCGTCCCCGGGAGGTTGACGGCGCTGCCGTTCCAGGCCCCGCAGGCCCCCGCCGGAGAACCGAGCCCGTCGCGGCTCCGAACGCACCGCGCCAAGGGACCGTTTTCCGGACACCCGGTGCGCGGGACGGCCGGAAAACAGCCGGAGCGCAGGCCGCGCCAAGGGACCGTTTTCCGGACACCCGGTGCGCGGGACGGCCGGAAAACAGCCGGAGCGCAGGCCGCCCCAGGGGCCCGTTTTCCGGACACAACGCACCCCCACATGTCCGGAAAACGGCCGGGGGAACGGCCATGGGGCGAGGAACCTGACCAGCCGGCATCGGTCAGAAGCAGGTGGTCTGGTATCCGTAGCAGGCAGTCAGAGAGCCGGGTTTGCGTGAGGTGGTTGGCTGGATGGTAGGAGGGTGGTGTTTTGCAGCCCAGGTATGACCGTGGTGAGCTCTTGGCGTTGCGCCGCCGACCCGGCCTGATGCACCCCCTGTTCGGGGATCTTCTGGACCCGTCGGCCGTGGTCTACCCCGAGCCCACGGTGGCCGAGGAGACGCTTTCGGAACACTCGCCCTACATGGTGCACGTGTCGGTCACGGGGCGCTGCAACGCGCGTTGCCGAGGGTGTGTCAACTCGGCCATCACGCTTCTGGGTGCGGGCCAACTGCCTGCGGACGTGGTACCGGAGCGGGACAGCCGTGCCATCGCGAACCTCCTGGAAGGCGTCGAGGAGCGGGATATCGTCGTCTGCCTGTACGGTGGGGAACCCCTTCTGGCGCCGGAGAAGATCCGCGGCCTGATGGCCGGGCTGGAGAGACGTCTTGCCGACCGGTCCGTCCGTTACATGCTCTATACGAATGGGCAGTTGCTGGACCGGACACTGGACCTGGCGCGGGATGTCCTCTCCCGCGTCTGGTTGCTTTCGGTCTCCATTGACGGGCAGTCGGCGCAACACCAGGACGTGAGGCCGGGTACGGACCTGGCCACCATTGAAAGAGGCCTGGAGCGTTTCCGCGCAGTGCGTGGGGATGGCTGCGTGCTGATGTGGTCGACCCTGCGCGAGCAGCAGTCGCTGACGGACTGCTATGAGGAGTTCCTCCGCCTGCGGTCCCTGGGCATGGCGGACCAGTTCTTCTGGCACTGGGTGGAGACGGCGGAGCCCTTCGCCGATCTTGCCGGATATGCGCAGCGGTACGAAGAGGAGTACGGTCGCGTCCTGGCCGACGCGTCGGCGTGGCTCGGAAGGGGGACGGTGCCACCCATACCACACCTCTGCGAATTGCTGCTCTATCTTCTGACCGGGAGGCAGCGCGGCATGTCCGCCTGCGGCGTCGAAGTGGCGAGGAACTACGACATCCTGGGCGGCGGGATTCACGCCTGCGCCGATCTGCCCCCCGAGTGGGCCATCGGCAGCATCGCCGAGGACGGCACTCCAACAGTACGTCAGGCCGACCTGGGCCGTCTGGTGACCTACAAGGAGGACCTGGGATGTGCGCAGTGCGGCGTTCACGGCTACTGCGGGGGGCGCTGCCCGGTCCAAGGCGTCACGGCCCAGGCCCAACGGCTGCTGGAGTACTGTCAGCTGATGCGACTCCACGTGGGCCTGGCCTGCCAGGCGCTGCCGCGGATCCGGGAAGCCATGGGACGGGGCGCCGTGGACCCGGGACAGCTGTATGAGCAATCCGCGTTCTACGCCCAGTTCACGGACGTGACGCCGTGATGCCGCCACCCCGACGGTACCGCTCCCTGATCCTGGCCGGAATCGGATCCGTGGGACAGGGAGTACTGAAACTTGGAAGCACGAGTCTCTCTCGATTCGAGCGCCTGGTTCTGCTGGATTGGGACGGACACCGACTGGAAC
>JAFGRS010000793.1 GCA_016935045.1 Lentisphaeria bacterium
ACTTCAAGGCTGCCTGATGTACCATCCCGACATAACCCGTGAACTTGCCTCAACTGTGTAGTAGCGGCGCCTATGAAGCGCCGCTAGATTAGGGATGGCGCCGCGGGATCTGCCGTACCGGGAACGGGGCGGCATTGCGGACGACTGGTTTATCACAGCAGAGGAAGGTTCAGGCCATGGAAGTTGGTTTCTACGGGCACGTCCGGCAGTACCTCAACATCAAGGACGAGATTGACGCCAAGATCCGGGAAGTGCTCATGAGCGGCAAGTACGTTCAGGGGCCCATGCTGGCGGCATTCGAGAAGGAGGCCGCGGCGTATTTCGGCAGCAGGCACGCGATCGGCGTGGGGAACGGCACGGACGCGCTGTGGCTGTCGCTGATGGCCCTGGGAGTTGGCCCCGGTGACGAGGTGATCACCCATGCCAACACCTTCTTTGCCACCGTGGAGGCGATCTGGACGGCCGGCGCCGCGGCGGTCCTGGTGGACTGTGATCCCAGGACCAGGAACATCGATCCGGCGCGGATCGAGGCGGCGGTCACCCCCAGGACCAAGGCCATCCTCCCGGTGCATCTGTACGGACAGTGTGCGGACATGCCGGCCATCATGGCCATTGCCCGCAAGCACGGTCTGCTGGTGATCGAGGACGACGCCCAGGGAATCGACGGCCGGGGGGACACCTTCCGTCAGGGCGAGCTGTCGGACGCGGTCTGCACGAGTTTCATCATCCAGAAGAACCTGGGTTGTTTTGGCGATGGCGGCATGGTATTCACGAACCGGGACGATGTGGATGCGACGGTGCGCAAGCTCCGCAACCACGGTTCGGCGCAGCGGGACCATCATTCCTACGGTTTCAACAGCCGTCTGGACGATCTGCAGGCGGGAGTGCTCAGCGCCAAGATCAGGCACATCAGCGAATGGACGGACCAGCGGATTGCCATTGCCAGGCTGTACGATGCCGGTCTGGCGGAGTGCAGCCACATCGAACGGCCCACGGCACTGCCTGGCTATCGCCATGTGTATCATCTCTACGTTATCGAGACCCGGGATGCGGCGAAGCGCGACGACCTGCTGGGCTTCCTGACTGCCCACGGTGTGGATGCCAAGACGCACTATTCCATCGCCATCCACAGGCAGGAAGGCTTCCCCTGGGGCAAGCCCTGCCGCATCGAGGGCAGCCTGGCGAACGCCGAGAAGAATGCTGCCAGCTGCGTGAGCCTTCCCATGTTCCCGGAACTGCGTCCCGAGGAAATCCAGTACACCATCGAGAAGGTGTGCGAATGGGACGCGGCGCAGGGCTGAGGCCGCGCGTTCCGCCATGCGGGAAAAAGAGGGGACTCTGCGGGACGGCCCGTCCCCACCACCGTGCGGGAGGCGCTCTCTCGCAGAACCTGAGCTTTGCCGAAGGTCGAGCGGCGATCCGGGCCGGCTTCCGGGCCAGGAGTCCGGGGCTCCGCGGGGGGCTGATTCCGGCTGCCTTCGGGGTCGTGTTTTGCCGGGGGGCGGCAATGCCTTGCCACGGTCTTGTGGACATACGGGTCGTTTTCGAATGATCTGTTACCCGCGAATGTGTGCCCGCAGGGACGCGGGCGCTCCAGAAGGAATGTGTGCCCGCAGGGACGCGGGCGCTGCAGACGATTGTGAGACGATCCGTAAGCAGACGAGGTGACGGACGATGGCATCCTATCGCGCGATGGTGGTCGGCATGGGCAAGCGTGGAAAGCACCACGCCTTCGCGTTTCACGCCAATCCTGCCTTCGAGGTAGTCGGCATCTGTGACATCGTTCCGGACGCCCTGCCCGCGCTGGCGGAGCAACTCGGCGGGGCGGCCACCGGGACCGACGCCGCCGCGATGGCCGCCGAGCTGAAGCCGGATGTCTTCTGCTTCTGCACGCATCCGAATCTCCGCCTGGGTCTGATCGAGGCGGGAGTGCGTTGCGGCGCCCGGCTGATCGCCTTCGAGAAACCCCTGGCAGCCACGAGTCGCGAGGCGATGGCCATCCGGGATCTCCTGGACGCCCATCCCGGGGTCAAGGTGGTGGTCAGCCACCAGCACCGCTATGGCGCCCATTACCGGAAGGTCAGGGAGATCATCGACTCGGGGGCACTGGGCCGGGTGCACACGGTCTATGCCACGACGCCGGGCTGGATGCTGCACATGTGCACGCACATGATCGACTACATGCGCTGGTATGCAGGCAACCCGAGGGCGGAATGGGTGATGGGGCAGGCCGCGGGCAGGAGCAAGCTCACGGACAACCATCCCTCTCCCGACTACCTCGCCGGCGTCATCCAATTCGAGGGAGGGGTGCGGGGAAACATCGAGTGCGGGGCCGGCGCGCCCGATCAGCCCGAGGTGGCCAAATGGTGGGGCAAGAACCGCATCGGCGCCCAGGGGACCGAGGGCTTCGCCGAAGTCCTGACCAATGGCGGCTGGAGAGCGGTCACCCCACAGGGCACGATGAGCGGCGACGGGGCCATGAACTACGACCTCGATATGCCACCCTATATCCAGGAAATGGCCGACTGGCTGGACGGGACCATCGAGACCCACCAGAACAGCTTCGCAAACGCCTACGCCGGGTTCGAGATCATGGCGGGCCTCTGTCGCAGCGCCATCCAGGGCGGACAGGTGGCCCTGCCCCTGACGGACGCGGGCATGGACGAGATCGCGGCCCTGGGCCGCGTGATCCCCGACCGCCCGGTCCTCCTCGGTTCGCCCCTGCACGCCGCCGAGTTCGGCCAGGGGTGAGGGGAGCGGGGCCCGGCCGCATTCCGATCCCATTCCGCCCGGGACTCACGGGACCGGGCGCTGGAGGCCCGGACTGTGTCCCGGCCGTGATCTCCGTCCGGGGTCCGTTCGTCAGGGCGTCCAGGTGGGAGTCCACTGGCTGGGCTTGAAGTTGGGGCCGTTCACCCAGGCCGCGTGCCCGTCGACGAAACCATGGTTGGCGCCCTTGTTGTGGATGGCCATGATGCGGCAACTGGTATGCCCGTAGACGGCCATGTTGCTGCCGTCCAGGCCGTACCAGCCGTTCCAGATGCCGTCCGCGATGGTTGCCACGTTCGAGGGACTGACGGTGATCGTGGTGATGGAGCGTCCGTTCAGATAGATGTTGTAGATGTAGCTGCAGGTCGTGTCCGACTTGCTGGGGCAGAGGAACATCTTGTTGTCGTTGAGGTAGGACCGGATCTGGCCACCCCAGTAGCCGGCGTGCGCGGGTTCCCAGGCCGTCCCCGACCAGTACATCTGCGGCCAACGCTCCTTGTTGTCCTGCACGTACATCAGGAAGGCCAGGTTGATCTGCTTGACGTTGCTCGTGCAAGAAATCGACCGCGCCTTCTCGCGGGCCTGGGAAAGGGCCGGCAACAGCATGGCCGCCAGAATGGCAATGATCGCGATGACGACCAGCAGTTCGATCAGGGTGAATTTGCGCTTTGGCATAAGCCCATCCTTCCTTCCTGACTTCGTGAACACACCGTGCGCCGACAGGATCTCACAACACACCGGCCATCAGCGAACAATACCACGAAGACGAACCGCGCCTTCGCATGGCCGCCTACCCACACATTGTAACAGGGGTATGTCGCGGTGTCAATGCGAAAACGCCCTGCCCGCAGAACTGTTTCAAGATCCCAACGCCGCCGCCGGGCTTGTCCCGGTGGAGCGCCGATCGGAGTGCGGGGAGTGGGCGCGGCCGCGCTCCCTCCCACCGAATCGGCGCTCCACTGCCGCAAGGGCAGTGGCGGCGGGAACCGATTCGCCCGATCTCGGAGCAGCCCTGGCCTCCCCCGCCAGCCGGAAAGGTGGATGTCCACGCCTGCGAAGCAGAAAAGGACACTGCCCCGCTCTACGTTTTCCCATTCTCTTCCTCGGCCGGTGGCGCATCGACCTCGTAGATCAGTTCGCCGTTGCGGGCGTCGACGGTGAGGGCGCCGCCTTCCTGGAGGGTTCCCGCGACGATGCGCTTGGACACCGGGGTTTCGAGGTGTCGGGCGATGGCGCGTTTGAGGGGGCGGGCGCCGTAGACCGGGTCGTAGCCTTCCTCGGCGAGGAGGTCTTTGGCGGCGTCGGTGACCCGCAGTCGGATGCGCAGGGCCTCGAGCCGGCGGCTGAAGTCGGCCAGTTGCAGGTCGACGATCTGGGTCAGGTGGCCGCGTTCGAGGCGGTGGAAGACCACCACATCGTCCATGCGGTTGAGGAATTCCGGGCGGAAGGCGGCGCGCAGTTCGCCCATCACCTGGCTGCGCATGCGTTCGTACTCCGCCCCGTCGGCATCCACGATGGCGCGGCTGCCGATGTTCGAGGTCAGAATGATGACCGTGTTGCGGAAGTCCACCGTACGGCCCTGGCTGTCGGTCAGCCGGCCCTCGTCGAGGACCTGGAGAAGGACGTTGAAGACATCGGGGTGGGCCTTCTCGATCTCGTCGAAGAGCACGACGCTGTAGGGGCGCCGCCGGATGGCTTCGGTGAGTTGTCCGCCCTCGTCGTAGCCGATGTAGCCGGGGGGGGCGCCGATCAGGCGGGCCACGGCGTGACGCTCCATGTATTCGCTCATGTCGATCCGGGTCATGGAGCGTTCGTCGTCGAACAGGGCCTCGGCGAGTGCCCGCGCCAGTTCCGTCTTGCCGACCCCGGTGGGCCCGAGGAAAATGAAGCAACCCGTGGGACGTTTCGGGTCCTTGAGTCCGGCCCGGGCGCGGAGGATGGCATCCGCCACGGCGGTCACCGCCTCGTCCTGGCCGACGATGCGCC
>JAFGRS010000794.1 GCA_016935045.1 Lentisphaeria bacterium
CAAAGGCCGTGGCTTCCCGCATGGCGTGAGGTCCATCGTCCATGGTCCATGGTCTATGGTCCCAGTTGCGCGCAGCGCTAAGTTCACTTTATACATCCTGACGATCTCCTTCCTATCCAATCCGTCCGCTTCCCTCTTGGCTCGTCTGCCTGCCCTGCATCGCGGTTTTTCCCTCCGCGTCGCCCTGACGGCCCCGGCCCCGGTCAGTCTGGAGACGCGCGCTTCCTGCCCCAGACGCGGCGGCGCCCCTGGAACGCCTCTCCCAGGCAGGGAAGAAATCGTACTGATGGAAGTATACCAAGCCCGATAAAGTGAATTTAGAGGACTGACCCGCCTGAGCGCGGAGCGTGCCTTGCAACCGGGGCATCCGGCGCCATGTTGGTCGGGGAGACGGCGCGTGCGGGGACGCGCGGGCCGCATGTCCCGGCGCATCTTTCGGCAGGCCGTCACCCTTTCGGGAGGACAGGCAGGATGAAGCAGCGAGGTTTCTTCCATTTCCTGTGTCTGAGCACGGCATTCCTTGCAGCCGGCGGGTCTCGGCCCCTCGGGTCTGCCGAGGTGGCGCGGCCGAATATCCTTCTGATCGTGTGCGACGATCTGAACGATTACGTGACGGGGTATGGCGGGCACCCGCAGGCACGAACTCCCCACCTTGAACGCCTGGCCGAGACGGGCGTGGCGTTCACTCGGGCCTACAGCAACAACCCGATCTGCGCGCCGTCGCGGTCGAGTTTTCTGACCGGCATTTATCCTCATGTTTCCCGGAATCACTCTTTTTCCCCGTGGTACAGCAACCCGGTGCTGAAGAATTCGCGCACCCTGATGGACTGTTTCAAACAGAATGGCTACCAGGTCATTGGTACGGGGAAGGTGATGCATCACCACCGCGCGGAGGAATGGACCGAGTTCAAGCACAAGGCGGACTATGGCCCCTTCTGGCATAGGGGCGGGGAGCGGGTTGCGCATCCGGGGGTGCGCGAGCCCTACGCCTCCATCGGGCCCGTGGACGGTTCCTTCGGGGCGTTGGAGGACGCTCCGGGCCCCGGCGAACGTGCCGAGGGGGAAGGCTGGGTCTACGGGGTATGGGGCGAGATCCAGCCTCTGCGCTGCAACGGACCCGACGACCGGGACCCGACCCCGGATGAGCGCAATGCCGCCTGGGCCGCGGAGAGGATCCGGGAATTGGCCCGGACCGGGCTGGAGAAGCCCTTCTTTCTGGCTGTGGGTTTCATCCGCCCCCACACGCCGCTGCACGTGCCGCGGAAGTACTTCGACCTGTTCCCTGCCGCCCGGGTGGAGTTGCCGGTGCTGCGGGCGGGCGATGTCGAGGACACCTGGCTGGCGAGTGTTGTCGATCAGGAGAGCAAGGGGTTCAAGTACTTCCGTCTGCTGCGCGAGTCCTATCCGGGGGATCTGGAGGGATTGCGGGCCTTTGCGCGTGCCTACCTGGCGTCGGTAGCGGCGGTGGACGACTGCATCGGCGAGGTGGTGGATGCCCTTGACGGGAGTCCCTTCCGGGACAACACGATCGTGGTGGTGACGAGTGACCACGGTTGGAGCATGGGCCAGAAGGACTGGGTGTTCAAGAACTCCCTCTGGGAAGAGAGTTGCCGGGTGCCGCTCATCATCCGCGCGCCGGGCGTGGCGCGTGTGGGCGGACGCGCCGGCCACCCCGTATCCCTGATCGACCTCTACCCGACCCTGGTGGACCTCTGCCGCCTGGAAGGCCCGACCCGGAAGAACGACAGGGGCGCGCCACTGGACGGACACAGCCTCCGGCCCTTCCTCAAAGACCCCGAGAACGGCCGCTGGGACGGACCGGATGCGGTCCTCACCATGGTCTGCTCCGGAGGGTCCTACTCCCGGGTTGCGGAGATGCAGCACTACTCCCTGCGCAGCAGAGATTTCCGTTACATTCGCTACAACAACGGGAAGGAGGAACTCTACGACCACCGCGGCGACCCCCACGAGTGGACCAACGTGGCCGAACGAGGGGACTACGCCGCTATCCGGGAGCAACTTCGGCGCAGGCTGGACGCGATGACCGGGCTGACCATCGGCACGCCGCCGCCCGCGACCGCATCCCCCCTGGGGAAGGGTGAGCGCCTGGCCTTTGACTTCGAGGAGTTCGACCCGGAATGGGAGATCATGAACTGGCCCGCGCACCACCGGGCCACCATCACCCGCGACCCCGCCCGGGTCATCGGCGGCCAGGCATCGCTGCAACTCCATAGCCCCGGCAGCCCCTGGAACGTGGTCCATTTCGAGAATGCCGTCTTCCCTCCCGGCCTGAGTTGCTCGATCCGCTTCGATTGCCGGGCGCTGAAGACCGTCGAGGGAGGCTTCCTGTATTTCATCCTGCAGCAGGACAAGGCCAAGAGCAGGCTGGTGCGGGTTCCCCTGGCGGAAGGAGAGCAGAAGACCGTCACGGACACCCTGGTCAACGACCAGGACGTCCCGCTGCGATTCGTGATCGGCTTTGCCCAGGGGGGGACGTACGTCATCGACAACCTCGAGCTGGTGCCTGAAGGCGCACGCGGGGGAGGGGAGGTGAAGCCGTGAGGGGAAGGGGGGGAGAGGGAAACGGACACGAACGGACAGGGAGGGGGAGGGAAAGTGCCGGCCTGCGAAGCCGCGGCAGCGCCGCACCTGCCCCGGTGGCGGGCGGCGCGCCCAGCGGACCATGTGTCTGCTGGGTGGGGGGGTCTCCTACTCGTCCCCCCAGGGCAGGAACGGTCCCACGTCCGGCAGGCGCCTGGTCCGCTGCGCGCGCCGTGCGGTCTCGACGTCCTCGGCGGCTTCCTCGTAGACGCGGATCGAGCAGACAGCCGCGGGGGTATGGGAGACGAGCCGGAGGCGCGAGGTCCGCAGGCGGTCGACACCGAGGACAAGACGGCGGTGGCGGTTCTCGTCGACCTCGGCGATGGGTGTCCAGCCCCGGTCCTTCCAGGCCTCGAGGCGGAAATTCCGTGGGGCAAGGCGGGCGGTCTGGAAGGTGATGTGCAGGACGTTGAAGGCGACTGGGCGGGGCCAGGCCAGTTGCAGCCAGTGCGGCGCGGGCGCCCCGTCGTCCGGCACCCAGGCATGGGGATTGCTGCCCTCTGCCCGGGACCAGCCGTCCACCGCGCAGGCGGGTGACAACGGCTTTCCGTCCGGGCCGGCAGCGGCGCTCGATGCCGTCAGGACGGCCCGGGGCGCCAGGTCCCGCGGGTCCTCGGCGCGCAGGCCGGGAATGTACGCGCCTTCTTTGAGCACGTGCTGCTGAAGCTCGCGCAGGTGGTGTTCCAGGAGTTGGCGTGGGGTGCAGCGGTGTCGGACGCACAGCGCGGCCCCGGTACCCGCCGCGTGTCCCATCACCGCGCAGGTGAGCATGACGCGTGTGTCGGACATGGCCAGGTGAGTGGCGGAGATATTGCGCCCGGCCATCATCAGGTTGTCGACATTGCGGGAGTAGAGGCAGCGGAAGGGGATGGAGAACTCGACTCCCTGGGCGGCGTGGTCGGGGTCGTCCTGGTGTCGGCCGAAGGTGCCGTCGTGGAAGAACCCCGCCGAGTGGTGGTCGTCCACCACCCAGGCGCCGTAGGCGACCCGATCCGGAAACAGCGTCCGCGCCAGGATGTCGTTCTGGGTCAGGATCACATCTCCGAGCAGGCGTCGGTTTTCGCGTTTTCCGGCGACATGGCCGACCCAGATCAGGCGGTGGTTGACCGCGGCGCGGGAGAGTTTGGGGCAGTGGTTTTTGACGTGGTCCCAGAGGCCGTAGATCAGGCGGAACAGCTCATCGCGGATGTCCTCGGCATCGGCGATGGTGTCCTGTTGTCCTCCCAGTTCGTACATCCACTGGTAGTCGATCTGGGGGGTGAGGTCGAGCCGCGGGTGGCGTTTGGGGCGGAACTCTTCGCAGGTTTCGAAGCGGTAGGCCCAGGGCGGTGGGGTGAACGGTTGTGGTGAGCCCAGATCGCGGCTGAAATACTTGATGCCGTTGCCCATGGTGTAGGGGAGGGGTTGTTCGGGGGCCCAGGGCTCCTGGTGCAGGGATTTGGCTTCACGTCCGGTGCGGAAGTCGGCCCCCGCCGCGACTGCCACCGTCGAGTCGCCCGAGCAATCGAGCACCACCGCCGCCGGGAACCGCAGGCGGCGTCCCGTCAACACCTCCATGGCCTCGACGGCAGCGATTGCCGTCTTGTCCCCCGCATGCATGGTGACGCCCGTGGCATGGGTGTCGAGATGGAGCGTGATTGCGGCTTCCGAGGTGACCCAGCGCAGCAGGCGGCCGGCATACAGCTTGCCCTCGCTCAGCTTCTGGTTGCCCTCGGTACGGTACTCCTCCAGCAGACCCGTCTCCCGTGGATTCAGAGGGTCGAGCCCCCGGTGCGGCCAGACCCCGACGGGCGGGACGAGAATCTCGGGACTCGCATTTCCCCCGAGAACGGGACGATTCTGCAGCAGCACCACCCGGGCGCCGTTGCGGGCGGCAGCCACCGCGGCCGTGCAGCCGGCCAGTCCGCCACCCACAACCAGCACGTCGCAGGCCGGCATGGCAACCGCCTCGGCGCCCACCCCGCCGAGACGGCGGCGCAGGGTCTCGATGGCGGGGACTGCCCCGGGGGGCACGTAGTCCACATCCGTCGTCAGCAGCAGCGCGTCGCAACGCGCGTTGGTTCCGGTCAGGTCCCGCAGGCGCAGCTCGACGGTTTTCCCGAGGGCATGGTTTCCGCCCTCTTCCCAGGTCCATCCGGGCAGTCCCGAGCAGCCGAAGGTGGTTGCGGCGGGGCGTCCGTCGAGGAGCACCTGGAAACGGCCGGGGTGGGTATCGGGGTGCCAGTCCCGGGTGCGGGCCCAGAGCCGATAGAGGCCGGGAGCAGGCAGATCGAGGCGGACGACGGCATCCCGGACGGGTTCTCCGAGTCCGTGGGCCATCAGGTAGGGGGAACCCATGGTGTCGATGAACTGCGCATCGACCAGCCAGCCGCCGGGATCGGCCATCTGTTCGGCTTCGAGCCACACGGCATGTCCACGGGGAAAGGCGGAGACATCGGTCGGCTGCCTCATGTGTGCATTCCTCTCTGTCCGCCGCCGGTCCCTGCGCCCGGCGTCGCCACCCGTCGCCCGCGGAGCCCCTGCCGCCGCAGTGTCGGGACCGGATCACCCGCAGCTCCGCCGTTGGCTTCTGCCCGGTCTCCCGCCACCCCCGTCGTTCATGGCTCCGGTGCCGCGGCCGTTCCGCCCGCGTCCGTGGGGGGCGGCCCGGAGACGAGGGAACCCGTAACCCGGACATCGTCGAACATCCCCGGGTCGTCGAAGGTGCCCACGCCGACCGCGCCCCGGGTGTAGTCCGTATCTCGCGCGCTCATCAGGGGATCGGTGTTGTCGTCCATGAAGACGCGGATGTCGCCGTCGGCGCGGTGTTCGACGCGGACGTCGTGCCAGCCGTCGCTCAAGCGCGCTTCGGGGCGTTTTTCGTTCGTGATGGGGACGCGCGCACTGCCCATCACCTTGACGATCACGTTGTGGGTCTTGCCGTTGGAGTCGTTCGAGAGGTGGGCGTAATAGAAATGCGTCTCGTCACGGTAGCCGAAGACGATGCAGAGGTCGCGGCCTTTGACGGATGCCGGCCGCAGGGACTGGATGCGGGCCTCGATGGTCACGTCCCGCCAGACCCGGTCGCGCAGGAGGGCATAGGCCCCCGGCCGGCGTACCGGAGGCGTCTGCGGCCCCGGCTTGGTCAACACCAGGGCGCCATCGCGGACCTCCCACAGATCCGGGGGGTGCAGGGTCCAGGAGGCAAGGCCGCCGTCGAAGGACTCCGTCACCGCGACGGGCACCCCATCCTCGGCCGCCGGCAGGGACCTCACACCCAGGCCCAACAGCGTCGCGGCCAAACCTGCCTGCCAAACCCCTGTGAGGACTCGCAACATGTCGTTTTCCTTTCTGCGGCGGGGGGTCTTTGACCCCTTCGCCCGCGTGGGTAAGGGCCCGCGCGGAAATAACTTCCCATTTTGCTGCAGGCGATCCCGTTTCCTGGCAAGGCGTGAGCGCAGCGGGCATACCCGCAGTG
>JAFGRS010000128.1 GCA_016935045.1 Lentisphaeria bacterium
GCGGCAGGCGCCCGTGCGGCAGAGCCGGGCGAAGGACGCAACGTCGCCGAGCTGTTCGAGGGAGTCGAGGGGGAGGCGCGCCTCCTCCTCGCGGGGGGCGCGGGGGGCGGAGCCACCCGGGCAAGGGCCCTTCCGCGGACCACGCGCGGGGCACGAGGGTAGGCGCGGGAACGGTAGACGCGCGTCGGGGCGCCCCGCGGTCTGCCGCGACGGAGGCCGTCAGATCGCCGCAAGGGCGGGCGGAGTCCCCGGAGGTCGCCCGGCAAGCGGCGATGCGGTCGCGAGGCGACGGTGCGGCAGGCGCCCGTGCGGCAGAGCCGGGCGAAGGACGCAACGTCGCCGAGCCGTTCGAGGGAGTCGAGGGGGAGGCGTGCCTCCTCCTCGCGGGGGGCGCGGGGGGCGGAGCCACCTGGGAAGCAGGAGAGGCGGCACGGGTCGGCGTTTGGGGATTTCTTCTCTTGGCGGGGTAACGCGCTTGCGATGGGGAGATACGGTATGGGGGTACTGGCCGGGCGATGCCTGCCAGCTCGCCAATGCATCTGGAGGCATCTGGAATGCCCGCGAGGCCCAGGCGGGCCAGGCACATACGGAAGATGAACGTATTGGGCGGCACCGCCGGGTGCACCCCGGAGCACGGCAGCAGGCAGTCATGAGCAGACAACTCGCACTCGACACGATTCATCTGGCGTCCACGCCACGGCTGGCGCACACGGAGTACAGCCTGAACTACCACAAGGACTACGTGCAGGCGCGCACGGGTCTGCCGGCGAACGATCCCGCGGCCATTCGCATGCTCTACGACCAATGGGGCATCGATTTCCTCTTCGGCACGAATGACGGGCTGCACGGCAACTGGGGGGCGCGGGGTCGGGCGACCGACATGGGGCATGCGGTGTATGCGGCGGACGGCAGCGACCTGCGACAGCCGAAGAACTGCCCCTTCACGGAGCCGGAGGAGGTGTGGGACTTCGATCCCGCGGCGGAGTACGGCCTGCCGGACTTCGACGAGCAGGTTGCGGCCTACGAGAAGGCGTTTCAGACCGGGAAGGCAGCTTGGCCGGACCAGCTCAACACCGGGGGCTATTACAAGACGATCGTCTCCGGCGCCATCGCGGCTTTCGGTTGGGACATGCTGCTGCTGGCCTGTGCCGACCGGGACAGAATGTCCGAGGTATTCGCGCGTTTCCGCGCCTTCACGCAGCACCACATGAATGCCTGGGCCCGAACCAGCGCCGAAGTCATCATCCAGCACGACGATTTCGTCTGGACCGAGGGTGCCTTCATGTATCCCGAGATCTACCGCGAGGTGATCATCCCGGGGTACGCCGAACTCTGGAAACCCCTCCACGCCGCGGGCAAGAAGGTGCTCTTCTGTTCCGACGGCAACTACATGGAGTTCGCCGAGGACGTGGCCGCCGCGGGGGCGGACGGGTTCATCTTCGAACCCATGCTCGATTTCGACTTCATGGTGGAGCGTTTCGGGTCGTCCCACTGCCTGGTCGGCAGCGCCGTGGATTGTGTCGACATGGCCTTCCGCCCCTGGGAAACCGTCAGGGCCTCGATGGACCGCACCCTCGAGCTGGTCCCCCGTTGCAGGGGGCTCATGTGGGCCGTGGGCAACCATCTCCCCGCCAACATCCCCGGCGAGATGATGGACCGCTACATCGAGTACTTCCTCGCCCACCGGGAACGCTGACCGGCGGAGCGAATCCCGGGGTAGACGGGGCGGGTCTTTCGGACCTCTCGGACCCTTCCGACACGGCGGTCGAGACCGGTCCGTCGATCCTGGCACAGCTTGCCGGGGCCCTTGCGGGCGACGGAGGATGCGGCCGGGCCGCGTTTCCGTGACAGGAGTGCGAGTATGGGGCTGGACATGGATCGTCGCGGCTTGCTGCGGGCGACGGCACTTGCCGTGGGGGGCCTGGGGCTGCCCGGCTTTCTGCGCAGCGAGGAAGGGCTTCCCACGGACGATCCCACGGCGGCCCTGGAACTGGACTGGACCGCGACCTTGGCGTGGAATCGCGCCATCAGCATCCTGAGCACGCCCGGCGGCGACTGGGACGGGCGCCTGGAGACGGCACAGGATCTCCTCGCGGCTCGAGGGGGAGGCGTCGTCTACTTCCCGGCGGGGACCTACGCCTTTCGGGATCACGTTCGCCTGCGCGACGCGATCGTGCTGCGGGGTGAGCCGCCACGCGGGGTCACCGTTTCGGGCAACGAACGCTATGCCTTGGCGACACGCTTCGTCTTCCCCCGCTACGAAGTGGTGCTGGATGGCGATGGCGGGGATGTCGGCGCCGCCTTCAAGGGCATCCGCCTGGCCGATCCCGAACGGGCGTCCCATTGCGGCCTGGTGCACATCGACGTGGACTTCGGCCACATCCACCTGGGGGAAGGTGAGAATCACCGTTGCGGCCGCAACCGCCTGGTCTACGGCTGCATTCTGCGCCATTGCGCGGTCCCGGATCCGGCGGTTCCCGACCCGGCCCTGGGTCAGCATCCGTGGCAGC
>JAFGRS010000795.1 GCA_016935045.1 Lentisphaeria bacterium
GCCGCACCACGAACAGCCAGGCGCAGGATGCCAGCGCGGCCAGCAGCAGCGCGACCAGCGCCAGGGCGCGGTGTCGTGGGGGCCATGTCTTCATGGTTTCCGGCCCTCGGGCGGGGGCGCTGCCGGGGCCACATCGGGTCCCGCCAGGGAGAGCCGCAGGGAGAAGGGTTTGAAGAGGCTTCCGGGACGGGAGCGGAAGTAGCGGACCCAGGGCTCGAAGATGTCCTCCCGTCCCACGCGTTCGGTCTCCTGGAGCAGCTCCACGTTGGCGTAGAGTCCCGTGGCCCTCACGTTCTCGATGATGGTGCGCACGGGTTCCCACTGCTGGTAGCGCTGGAGCGGCGTGTAGCCCGCGGCGATGAGGGTGTCCATTCCGGGTGCCTGGCGGGCGAGTGCCCTGACGGGGAACTCCGGCCCCAGGACGGTATCTCCGACGACGGGTCGGACTTCGCCGCCGGGGAACCCCCCGCCCCCCGGGCGGCGCGTCTCGGTTTCGGGGCGGGGCGGTTCGGCCTGGCGGCTGGCATGGTAGCTTGCGGCGTCGCCGAGGTAGACGAACCAGTCCCCCTCGCCCCGGGCAAGGAAGAGCGCATCGACCGCCTCGACGGCACGTCGTGAACGGTTGCCGGCCTGAACCAGCGGCGCGAGAATGGCTTCGCAGCGTTCCACGCCGCGCCGGGCACCCTCGAGGCGGGGAATCAGCTTCTCGCACTCGGCCAGGGCCGCCAGTTCGGCTTCGAGCCGGCCCCCCTCCCCCTTGGCGGCCAGGTAGGAACGCGTCAGGAGTCCCCCGAGCAGCACCCCGAACAGCACGCAGGCAGCCACCAGGAAGGGGAAGCGCCGTTCGCGATGTGCCTCCCGACGGACCTCCTCGGGAGTGAGGGAGATGGCGATGGGAGCGGCGCCGATGGACTGCATGGCCAGCCCGAAGGCGGCAGCCATTTCGGGCAGGGGGACACCGCCCGCGGGGTCGGTGGGGCCGAAGCGTTGGGCCGGGCAATGGAGGTCGTCGGCCAGGTATTCGGGCAGGCCTTCGAGGCGTGCCCCGCCACCGCACAGCCAGGCGCGGGCGATGCGGATCTCGGCCAGTTCGGGACGTTCCTGGGCGCGCCAGTGTCCGATGGCGTCGCCGATCTCGGACTCCAGTTGCCGGGCCGCCTGGACGTAGGCGGAGCGGGGCGACTCGTCGCTGAGGCTCACCTGCGCCAGGTGCGCCTCCGCCTCCGCCTCGCCGATTCCCTCCCGCTCCGCCGCGGCCTGCACGAAGCGCCCGGCGCCGAACAGCAGGCTGGTGACGAACAGGGGATGCCCCCCCGCGGTGACCACCAGGGTGGAATGGTCCCGGCCGATGTCCACCACGATCTGGGGCTCGGGGCCACGGGCCGAGTCGCCCTCAAGACACAGCAGGGCATTGACCACCGCCAGGCCGTCCATCCCCAGGCGGGGGGCCTCGATGCCCGCCCCCCGGAGGGCCTGCACGCGATCCCGGATCACCGACTCCCGGCAGATGCCGATCAGGACCGGCTTGCTGCGCCCGCCCCCCGGAGGCAGAACGTGGAAATCGTGGACGAAACTCTCCTCCGAGAGGCCGGCCAGTTGCTGGGTTTCGAAGGCCACCATCTCTTCGAGACTCGCCGACGACGCGCCCTGGGGGAAGTCGCTGAGTTGGGTCGTGGCCAGGTACTGGGGCAGGCCGACCGTGGTCTCGAGACCCAGGCACTGCGTGCGTTCCAGCCAGGAAGCCAGACTCGCATACAGATCGGCCTCGTTCAGGATCCCTTCCTCACGCACCTTCAGACGCTGCAGAGAAAGCAGCACGGGGCGCCCGCCACGGACGCCCACGACCGCGCTCTTGAAGCTGGAAGCCCCAATATCGACTCCCAGCCCCGATTTCCTGCTGCTCACGCGCATGCCTCGTCGCATCCGTTCCCGCCACGCTTCCTTCCGGCTCAGCGCTCGATCCAGGCATTCACCGGCCAACTGCTCGGCCGATGCACCTGCGGCCGCAGACCTTCCGGGACAGCCGCCTCGATCAGCGCCGCCTCCGTACGCCCGTCCCCCGGCGCAAAGAGGACCTGACCCTCGAAGAGCTCCCGCCCCACGGCGGGATCCACAACCCAGGGACCATCGGCGCCGGCACGCCTCGCCGCCACCCGGAACGACGCCGCGACCCCGGGTACGGTCTCGCTAAGCACCCAGACCCGGCCCGGATTCGCCCCCGCCACCTCCGGCCTCGGCTGGCCGTCCGCACCCGGGCGCAAACACCCCACACTGTGGACAAGACGGCTCAGGCTGGCGGCGAGGACCGCGCGTTCGGCCTGGACCCTCGCCACCAGGGGGGGGATCTCCGCCAATCCGGCCAACACCTCGGTGATCGCGGCGGCCGCGGCCGTCACCTCCGGGTGCCGGGCATTCATCCAGGGCACTTCGGTCTGCATCGTGTCCACACGTTGGACCATCTCCCGCGCCTCGGGGATGGCGGCGGGGAAGTGTTCGTCGAGGAGGTGCACCAGGCGTTTCACCAGCCAGGCCCGGGGAACGGGCGCCATCTCCCGGTCCTCGATCAGGGTCTGCAGACCGTTCAGCACATGGACATCGAGTTCGGCGGCCTCCGCCGCTTCGGTGACGAACCGGTACAGGAACCTGCCGTGCGCCACGACGTTGTCCTGCGGCCTGGACTCGATCCGGATGTCGAAGTCCCGGGTCGTGAGCTTGTTCGGGAATGCCTTGCTGGTGTGCACGAGGTGGGGCGCCTCGTCATCGGTTTCCCAGTAGTACACGTTGCCCCAGTAGACCGTGAACTCGCCGTTCTCGTCGGTCTCCCTGCGGCTCATCAGGGGGCTGGGATGGTAGAGGGGACGCCAGGCATCGCTGCCCTTGGCACGGTAGTGCAGCACGTGGACCAACAGCATGTCGCTCTTGCCGGCCACCAGGGCGGGCAGACGCAGCCGCAGCCTGGCATTCGCGTCGAGGTACGAAATGGCCGCACGGACATCGGGTTCCCAGACCGCCCCCCGCATCGGCTCACCCGCCGCCAGCAGCCGCAGAGCACGCTCCGCCTCCCGGTTCGGGGGCAGGCGAAGAAGCTGGAAAGCCTTGAGGGCCTCCGCCTTGATGCAGGCCTCCATCTGGGCCAGGACCCGCCGGCATGCGGGTCCATCGGGTTCCTCCGGGAACTCCTCCACCAGGCGCTGCAGGGACTCGCGGTAGGCTGCCAGGTCGGGGGGCGCCCGCTGCACTGCCTGGCGCAGAGCTTCGAGGCGTTCGAGGCGTTCCCGCCGGGCGCCGCGTCTCTGTTCGAAGTCGCGTCGCCAGCCCTGCACGTCGACCGCGGCGGCATGGAAGGCATTGACCGCTTCGGTGGCGGCCCCGCTGATGGCGGTCTCGCCTTCCCGCACGAGGGGTTCCACGCGTTGGAGGGCGGTCTCCTCGTCGGCCAGACTGGCGAAGGGCCTTGCCCGCCGGTCTTCGAGGATCTTCACGATCAGGGCCGTGATGCGTTCCGCCTCCGCGTTGGCCTGCCGCCGTCGCCGCAGGCGCCACTCGTCCCAGGCCGCCTGCCAGGCGTCGACCGACTTGTCGGCCACCTCGTCGGAAGCCACCTGACGGGCCTCGGCCAACAGGCGCCGGATCGCCTCCTCCTCGGCGCCGTACCCCTCCTCCCGGATGCGCCCAAGCTGGACCAGGACACTCTGCAGCTGCCGGTCCAGTTCCGCCTTCCTTCGCAGGGCCGCCTCGGCCTGTTCGGCGAGGTGGCGAACGTCGGCGGAAGCATAGAGCGCGGGGTCCCGGTTCCTGAGCGTCTCGATCACCGTCCGCAGACGGTCGTACTCCCGGCGTTCGAGCAGCAGCCCCATCTCCTGAACCTGCGCCCGACGACGGGTCTGCACCCGCTTCTGCAGGACCCAGAAACCGGCGGCACACCCGGCAACCGCCACAAGCAGGCACACCGCCAGCACCACCAACTGCGTCCGCCGGCGACGACGGGCCGCAAGGCGCGCAAGAGCACCACTCACCTCGTCCCGCAAGCCCGCCGGCAGGGGCATGCCCGCGGCCGTCAGCCCCTCGAAATGCGAGCGGATGGCCGCCGCGGTCGCGCCCCGGTTCGCCAGCAGATGCCGCAGTTCCTGAACCTGCCCGGCAAAGGCGTCCGCCGCTTCCCGCTCCCGGACCCATTCCCCGTGGCGCGCCCGCGCCTCCGCCAGCACCGATTCCATACTGCCCGTGGGCCGAAATGCCTCGTCGCCCCGCAGCGTCTCCCACTCCTCGAGAAGGGGAGCCAAGGCCCCCGCCTCACCCTCGTCCAGGGCCCCCCGCACACGACGGCAGAGATCCGCGCCGAGGGCAGCCGTTTCGGCACGGCGCCGTGCCAGCAGCGCGTCCCGCACGCGTTCGAGGGCGTCCTCGGGGACGGGGACGCAGCGTTGGGCGTGCGTCATGTCGGCATGGAGTTCGCGCAGCCGGTTCAGATCGCCCTGGGCGAGGGCAGCGTCGGCTGCGTGCAGGAGGTGAGGCAGCCGGGCTTCTTCGAGGGGACGCAGGTTTTCGGGCCAGCTCGGGTTGCCGGGGTCCTTTTCGCGGAGCGTGCGCAGAGCGCGGATGCTGCCTTCCTGGTCCCCCTGGTAGACGCAACGGCGGTACTCCTTGAGGAGGGGCGCGAGGTCGGCCTCGGTGGCGCACTCCTGGCGCAGCTTCTCCACGATGTCCATGGGAAGCTGGGGAAAGGGGGCCAGTTCCAGGTCCGTGACGATGTTGCCCCACTTCTTCAGCTCCGGGAAACGCACCACCTCGACCAGCTCCAGCACCGACGGAGCGCTGGTGGCCTCGTGAACCGCCTCCGAACGCATGCCCCGGTCCAGGTATTCCGCGCAGCGCTGCAGACGCGCCACCAGGTCCTGGCACAACTCGGCATACTGCTCCGCAAACTCCTCGAGCACGGGATTGCGTTCGAGTTGATCGCTGTGGATCAGGTCGACGATGCGCTGAACCAGTTGCTGTTCGGGAATCATGCGCCGGGTCCCGGTGGTGGCTGGGGTTTCATCCGCAGCCGCGCTTTGACACGATTCGCCAGCGGCAGGAAGGAGGCGCCGTGGCAGTCCTTGCCGTACACGCTCTTGCGGGGAATGGGGGGAACCGGCGTGCCCTCGCGGGCACAGCGCACCAGCTCGCTGTCCTCGGGCGCGGGCAGAGGCGCCGTCAGGTCGATGACCAGGGCCCGCGGATTGCGGCGCACGTCACGCACCAGCTCCAGGTCCGGAACACAGCACCGCCACACACAGGTAGCGCCCGCGGGCAGACAGGTGAAGTAGGTGTTGAAGGTCACTTCCCAGCGCCGGGACGGAGGGATCAGCGCCAGGGCCTCGGCCACCAGCGGCAACAGCCCCATCCCAGGCTCGAAGAGAAGATACGCCGGACTGGCGCTCCGACTGAGAAAATGCCAGGCCAGCACCCCCGCCCAACCGGCATCCCCCGTCAGGACTTCCCAGTGTTCCGCGTAGGTCCCCTCGCTGCTGCCCTCGGGCACCGCCTTCGCTGCGGCAATGTGCTGCGGAGGCCCATCCCAACGCTCGCGGAAGAAGCCCTCCTGAGCAGCCACCCAGGCCGGTCCCGCCTCGGGACACTCGCCGGCACGCAGGACCACGTGGTGGGCGATCTTGTTGGAACGCTGCGTGTGCTCGGCCGGGGCCGGCCCGACCCGGGAGAGAATGCTGGCGTTCCGCCCCGCCATCGTGGGCCGGTAGTGGCTGATGCTCACGGGATTGTCCGCGGCACGCTCGTGATGCACCGGAAACAGGGCGTTGTAGGCGCTGAGACCCTCCAGCAACTGGATCATCTGGGGCGGCATGCCCGTGGTGTACGCCACGGTGCAGAAACCCCGCGTGCCCGGACGCAGACCGCGGTCGGCCGATGTGTAAATCAGTTCCAAAGCCATGCGAAAACCACGTCTCCAGCAGCATTGCGCCGACCCGGAGCCACCTCACCTGCGCCCCTGGCGCCGCGAAGGAAGATCGAACCACAGACCGGTGCCCGGGCAACGGAGTCGGTACCCCATGTAGGACAGCGGGACCTGGAGGGGTTTCTCATGCCCCGGCAGTTTCACGAAGGCGACGTCTCCGGAGATCTTGTACTCGATGGCCACGGTCTCCCGGGAGGGGCGTCGGGACCTGGGCAGGGCCGGGATGAAGCCGCGCTCGTAGAAGAAGTAGAGCATCGGCACGGAGACCCAGAAGGGATGCACATCCCGCGGCCGGATGCCGATCATGGCGGTTTCGCCGTTGAGTTCCGGGCTGTGACCCAGGGCGCTGTTGGGAACGTAGAGCACCTCGCCGGCAAAGGACTCGGCCGTGGCCACCACCTCCGGGCAGATGCTCTCGAGCAGGTGGCGCAGCTGGAAGGAGACGTTGCGCAACAGGTGGATGTCCAGCACGCAGGTGTTGAACTTCGGCTCCCACTCCCAGGGCTCCGGCGGCAGTTCCTCGTCGAGGAGTTCCTGCCAGACATCGAACTTGCTGACGACAATGATCAGGGTTTTGGCGGTCTTGGTGCCGGAGCGCATGCCGGAGTACTTCTTGATCCGGTTGATCATCTCGGTGAGGATGATCTCCTGACGCTGGACCTTGGCCCCGTCGGCCAACTGCGGGTCGTCGCTGCCGGTGAGACGGGAACGGAAACGCACGTCCTTGGTGGGATCGAAGAGGAAGAAGATGGTGTCGGAGTGCAGAAGATGCTGCGTGGTCGGGTTGTCCACCGAGTCCATCCCGGGCTCGAAGTGCTCACCGGCGTTGTCGTAGAGCACCAGCGTACGGGACATGCGTTCCCGAACCCCCTCGTAGTCGGGATGGTGCTCGGACGGCGTGACCGTGAACATGAACGGCTTGGGTAGGTTGATCAGCATGCTGTCCAGAAGCACCTGGTTGTAGAGTTCCCCCTGCAGTTCGGTCTTCCGCAGGGCCACCAGTTCGTCCGAGGCGGAGTTCAGGAAGATGGTCTCCTCGAAGTCGTTCACGATCTGGTTGTTGACCGCGTCCGTGTCGGTGAAGTTGATGGCGAAGTTCCGACTCAGGGTGTTGCGCAGGTCCCAGGTCATGCTGGTGAGGAAGTACGACTTGCCACTGGCCGTGGCGCCCACAATCGACAGGAACAGGGGAGGCATCTCGCTGGCTGCCTGCGGAATCCGCAGATGACAGCGTGGACAGGCCATGTCCGGACAGCTCATCCCCGCCGCGTCCACCGCGTTTCCCTCCGGCGTGAAACGCGAGGGCAGAAAACGCTGCTGCGCGTCCGCCCCCAGCACGGGGTCCCCGACCAGACTCTGGTGACGGGCAATGAACAGAAACTCCTCGACGTCGAAACGATGCCAGCAGTGCGGGCAGACGATGCCCCGCCGACCGCTCCCGGGGCTGCGCGACACGGTGGCCGAGGCCCCTTCCTCCCGCGGCGCCCGGCGCGGAGCGGCACGTTTCGGCGTCGCCGCGGGCCCCTTGATCTCGACCTGGTGAACGGTCGTGGCGGGAACCGCGGCGGCGGGTCGGGCGGCGGGGACGGCGGAACGCCTGCTGAGGTCCTCCTCCCGCAGGGCAACATGCACCTGAACGCGCCCGAACACCAGCTCCAGCTTGTGGTCCACCGCGATCTGGGTGACCCGGCGACGTTCCAGGTAGATGCCGTTCGTACTCCACTGATCCTCGATCTGAATCCCCCCCCGGGGCGTCAGGGCCAACACGGCATGGAGCGTGGAAATCGAAGGCTCGGAGATGGTGATGTCGCAGTCCGGCGACCGCCCGACACGACACGGGAACTCCTCGACGCGGTAGAGCTCGGGAGCACGCTCCGTATAGAGGATCTTCAGAAAACACACGGGGGACGAATCAGAGGCGCTCATGGGACTCCACCGCGTTCGAAGCCATGCCCCGCATCCTGCCCGGGGCCACCCCGGCACCGTACCGGTTCCGTGCCCCGTATCCTACACCACGAAGCCCCTCGACGCCAGTCCAGAGGCAAGGCCATCAAGAGCCGCGGACACCGACATGGGGTGCAGCCTGGGCCAGTGCCCGCAGCCCAACCACGGAAAGCGGCGGCACCCGGCAAGGCAAGGACCGATCCGACCGATCCGACCGATCCGACCGATCCGACCGATCCCTTTTTGCACGGCTGGGAACGGTGTCCCATCCGCTTCAGCGGCCGCCTCGGCCGGGGGGGAGCGTCTCTCCGGGCACCGCGTCCCCGCCGGCGGGACGCGGCAAGAGACCCTCCGTAGCGGCATCGACCTCGAAGAAGCGCACGCGGCACTCCCCGTCGTTGGCCTGGCCCACGGCCATGGCCCCGAAGCCGATACAGAGATCCTCCAGGTCAGCCCGCATGGGGCTGCCGACGGCCACCCAGTCCCCGTCGGGTCCCCGGGCAAAGGCCCGGTAACACCGTCCGCGCCGGCTGAGCCTGAGTTCGAGGTCCCGGCCCTGCTCGTTGTCGCGGAAGGTCGCGCTGTAGACCCCGTCCACCTCGACGGCGGCCTCGAAGACGGGTCTGGCCAGAGACGCCGCCTTGAGGATGACGTAGTTCTGCACATCCTGCCACGCCACCACGAAGGCCTGGTTGGTGCCGCTGTCCACCGGGGCGTCGAGCCCCACGGTGGCATCCCAATCGCCTTCCGGAGCGGCCTGCAGGAAGACGTTGCGGGTATCGGACCGGTCCTGGTGAATGTCGCCGGGGACGATCCGCAGCACGAGACCCTCGGGGCCCAGACGCCAGCTCGAAGCATCCTCGTTGAAGACAGTCAGCCAGCGTCCGCGGTCCAGCTCGGGAGCGGCAAACTCCTCGCGGCCGAGGCAGATGGCCGCGGCCGGGGCGCCGGAGGGGAGAGGTTGCGGCGTACGCGTGGGGCCCTCGATGTGCAGCCGCTCGATCCCGTCCTTGCCAGGCAGGAACCGCAGCCGGTCCAACGCCAGTTGGCGCAGGCCGCCCCCGGGCCGCGTCACGTGTGTGTGGTAGACCGCGAACCACTCCCGGCCGTCGGGGGAGAGGCACACACCGTTGTGTCCGGGCCCGGATACGCCACGATCCCGCATCAGAATCGGGTTCTCGGCCGACTTCGACCATGGCCCGACCGGCGAGGGCGCCGTCGCATAGCCCACGGAGTAACGCGGGCTGCTGAAGCCGTGGGACGAGTACATGAGGTAGTATGCATCCCCGCGGCGAAGGACCGTCGCGCCCTCCTGCACCACGTGTTCCCAGGGCTGGCTCGGACGCAGGCAGAGCTGCAGCGGGCCCGCCAGGCGGTCCATCGTCTCGGCCAGCGGCGCGACCCACACCTCGGAGACCCCCTCTGTGCCGATGGCGTCCCGGGTGACGTAGAGGTACCGCCTGCCGTCGGCATCGGCGAAGACGTGCGGATCGATCCACGCCTCCTTGTCCTTCCAGAGAGGAATGGCATGGGCGCGGAATACGCCGTCCGGACGGTCCGCGGCCGCCACGCAGATCGCGCGCCTGCCCCCCGAATCCTCACCGGGCGCGCAGAACAGGAAGAAGAACCGTCCGTTCCACTCGTGCAGTTCGGCGGCCCACGGCCAGCCGCGCACCCATGTGCCCGCGGGATCGAAGTAGTCTCCCTGCCGGCGCCAGTGAACCAGGTCGCGGGAGGTCAGGCGGGCATAGCTCGTCCCGGTGAGGTAGTAGACTCCCTCGTGCCGCAGCACGGCCGGGTCGGCCCACAGGACATCCAGAGGGTTGCAGTAGTGTCGCCTGACCAGCGGCTCCTCCGCGGCCAACCATCCCCCGGCCCCGAGCATTGCCAGGACAAGACCGCAGAAGTCTCTTCCGTTCACCGTGCTTCTCCTGCAACAGAGCGACAGCCACGACGCCGCGGCCTTTCCGAGCCAGACCGGAATGGCCTGCCGGCGGCGGCGCCTCGCCGAAAATGCCAGGCGCCGCCTATACCTACCGTTTCCGGCGGCTGAATTCAACCTCCCAGCCCCATCCCCTGGAGGGCGAGGCTCCGCCGAGCCGCATCCTCGAACGGCTCACCAGGAGGTTCGCCCTCCAGAGCGCACCGAAAACACAACGTCCCATCCCCTGGAGGGCGAGGCTCCGCCGAGCCGCATCCCGATCCCTTCCGGCCTTCCTCGAGACGTTGCGGAATCGGCTCTTTCCCGACTGGCACTCGGCGGACTGCGCGATACACTGTCGGGATTCCCCAGGCGGGGGGGCCGCAGCGGGCGGAGCCGAGGACAGGACGGGAAGGCGATGGAGCACAGGCATGTTGATCACGGTGATCGGCCGAGGGCACGGGGGTACTCGTGCCATGTCCCACACCCTGACGGCCAGCGGGGTCTACATGGGCGCCGGCCTGAACGGCTCCGGCGACCTGATCCCCCCCGAGGCGATGTACGAGGCCTGCCGGGTGATGGCGCGGCACGTCGTCCACCTCGGGGGCAACCGTTGGGCCTTCGACCGTCTGCACACGATGCCCATCGACCCCACGTTCCGACGCCTCGTGGAGACCTTTCTGCACTCCGTGCTGCACAGCCCGGAACCGCGACGGGGCTGGAAACTCCCGGAGACCACCCTCGTCTTCCCCTGGATCGTGCGCATGTACCCGGAGGCGTACTACATCCACTGGGTGAGGGACCCCCGGGACAGCATCCTCGGCCAACACCTGACCGATGACCTGGCCGATTTCGGGGTCCCCTACGAACCCACCGACAACACCCGCCTGCGACGGGCCCTGAGCTGGAAGTACCAGGTGGAGATCGTCCGCGCCACACCCAAACCGAAACACTGGATCTCCGTGCGCTTCGAGGACTTCGTGCTGAAGCAGGCCGAAACCCTGGCCCGCCTCGAACGCTTCCTCGGCTTCCCGCTGGCCACCATAGCCGTACGCCCGGAGGCCGTGGGACGGTACCGCAGCGACCCCGGCGAACACACCTTCCCCTTCTTCGATGACGATGAGTTCTACGACATCCGGACCCCGCCGCAGGAAGCACCGGCATAGAGCCCTGCCGGGCACTCCCCATGCGCGCTGACTTCTTCAATGCCGAACGCCGAACGCAGAGCCCCGTAATGGAGACACTGCAGGAAGCGGCGGAACGGGGTACGCCCACCATGACAGCACCCAGCCGAAATGGGACTTGGAGGAACGTCTGCCGGAGTCCTCGGCGGCGATCGTCCATTTGACGGAACGCCTCAGGCAGACTCGCGCGGGACACCACGGTACTTGCCCAGCGTGATGGCCAGGGTGGATGTGAGACTGCGTTGAAGGCCGACGGAATGCCGGCCTCCTTGTTGACGGCACGTTGAACGCCGTGCAGCGTTGGCTTGCGACCGCCCCCCGTTTCCCGATGCACGAGGCGGGGCTGAAGGGGCGCTGGGAGTACCACGTCAGCACACGCATGAGAGCGGCGCACCGGCAGCGCCTGTGGCACTCAGGACACCCGGCTGGAATGCCTCAGCCTGACACCATGGCGCTGGAGCCGGTCGTCCTTGACCGTACCCCCCGTGACGGAGGCCTCACCGTGTTCCCACCCGCGGCGGCCGCGCCGCCCCCGTGTCGGAACCCCGCATCAGAAGAACCGCGCACCAGAGAAGCGATGGCGCCGCGGTCCCCTTTCCATCAGAGCCTGGCCGAAGCAACCACCGTCGCAGGTTGGTCCACACTTTGCAAAGTGTGGACCGAAAATGGCGGCTGGACTGGTTTCTGCGCACCCGGGTTGCCGGGGCAAGGGTCAGCACGGAAGCAACTTCAGGTTTTGTCGAGAGCGCCGCATGGTCAGCCCCCAGGCGCGAGGAGGGCGCATATTCGTCAGGCATGGTACCGACGAGCAACGACGCGCATGGCCGGGCGCCGCCTCGACCCGAGGGGCTGCGTCCCTTGTGGCCGCCGGCGTCGTTGGTTCCGACCGGACGTACCGACGGGTACGCCCGCTCCTTCCCGCCTACCCGGCGTCCAACGTGAACCGCAGCAGAATGTGAGAGGATATCCGCGCCGGCCCTTACGCCAGGGATCTCCGGCGGCAGCGGGACCGTGGCGGGTGTATAGTACCTCCTGCGGCGGCCGTGAGAACCCGGGACGGGCAGCGTCTCCGAGGGCCGTTCGGAGGTCCCTGACGATGATCCGGATCAACGAGCATGTTCACCCCGCGGACCTCGAAGCGGCGATCCAGCGCTTCTGGGAGCTGTCGGGTCAGAAGATCCTGCGCCTGGCGGAGACCCACGATCCCGGCTGCGGGTCTCCGGTGTTCACGGTGGACGGCGCCTACACGGCGCGGGGGTGGACCGAGTGGACCCGTGGCTTCCAGTTCGGCTCGGCGCTGCTGCAGTTCGATGCCACGGGGGACGAGCGCTTCCTGACCTTGGGCCGGGAGGGGACGCTCCGCCACATGCAGGCCCATGTCACCCACTTCGGGGTGCATGACCATGGCTTCAACAACGTCAGCACCTACGGCAATCTGCTTCGCCTCATGGGCGATGGCCGTACGCCCGACAGCCCCGCCGAGGGCGAACTCTGTCGGCTGGCCCTGTGCTGTTCCGCGGCCGTGCAGGCGTACCGCTGGTCCCAGACGGCGGACGGCGGCGGCTACATCTACTCCTTCAACGGCCCCCATTCCCTCTTTGCCGACACGATCCGCAGCCTGCGTGTCCTCGCCATCGGGCACCGCCTCGGGCACCGGCTGCTGGTCGAAAACGACCGGCCCGTATCGCTTCTTGCCCGCCTCGTGCAGCACGCCCGCACCACAGCCGGGTGGAACGTCTACTATGGGCTCGGGCGGGATGCCTACGACATCCGCGGCCGTGTCGCCCACGAGAGCATCTTCAACACCAACGACGGGCAGTACCGTTGCCCGTCCTCGCAGCAGGGCTACTCCCCCTTCACCACCTGGACCCGGGGACTGGCCTGGATTGTCCTGGGATACGCCGAGCAACTCGAGTTTCTCGACACCCTCGCCGACGCCGAACTCGATGTCCTCGGGGGACGCGAAGACATCCAGGACATGATGCTGGACGCCGCCCGCGCAACCGCGGATTACTACATCCGCTTTGCCGCCGCCGACGGGATCCCCTACTGGGACACGGGAGCACCCGGCCTGCACCGGCTCGACGGCTGGGAAGAGCATCCCGCGGACCCCTTCAACGACTACGAACCGGTGGACAGCTCCGCCGCCTGCATCGCCTGCCAGGGGCTCATGCGGCTGGGCGCGTACCTCGAGAAACAGGGAGAAACCGAGGGGCATCTGTACATGCAGGCGGGCCTCACGGCCCTGCAGACGCTCCTCGCCGAGCCCTACCTCTCCACCGACCCCCACCATCAGGGGCTCATCCTCCATAGCGTGTACCACAGACCCAATGGCTGGGACCATATTCCCCCGGGCCGCTGTATCCCCTGCGGCGAATCGAGCATGTGGGGGGACTACCACGCCCGGGAAGCGACGCTCTACGCGGGGCGTCTGGCACGCCGGCAACCGTACCTTACCTTCTGGGGGAACACACCATGACCGTCGCGGACCTCGCGGCCATCGCGGGCAGGACCTACCCCGCGCGGCGGCGCACCCGGAACCTGGTGGGGGGCGCTTCACCGATCCAGGCTGACCATTTCTGCATGGGACACGTCGTGCTCGAACCGCGGGGCGGCCAGGTCCCATGGCACAACCAGGACGCGGAAGAGGTGTATTTCGTCGTCGAGGGCACGGGCGAAATGTGCCTGGGCTCCGAACGGCGCACCATCAGCGCCGGCCAGGCGGTCTTCATCCCCAGCGGCCAGTACCACCAACTCACCAATGGCGGGGACACCCCCCTCGTGATGATCTACGTCTACGGCCCGGCGGGCGACGTCGCCCACTGGCGCCAGGAACTGACCGGGACCCTGCCCCGGGCCGGAATCGACGTGCCCCCCCTGCCGGAGGGAGCCTGGCCCCAATGCACGGCGGCCCCGGAAGCCGACACCTGAACGGGTGCCACGCGCCCAATGAGCCCGAGGTCCGGCGCCTCCCGGCAACGACAACCCCCCCCCGCAGAAGGACATGTCCCAGTGAGTGCAGTCAAGGAAATCCGCATCGGTCTCATCATGAACGGTGTCACGGGGCGCATGGGCACCAACCAGCACCTCCTGCGTTCCATTGTGGCCATCCGCGCGGACGGTGGGGTACCCGTCGGAGTCGACACCGTCATCCTGCCGGATCCCATCCTCGTGGGCAGGAATGCCGCCAAGCTCGAGGCCCTCTCCCGCCAGACCGGGATTGCGGCCTGGTCCACGGACCTGGACAATGCCCTCGGCGACCAGCGCTACAGCCTCTACTTCGACGCCCAGACCACCCAGCGGCGCCCTGCCGACGTGCTCAAGGCCATCGCGGCCGGAAAGGACGTCTACTGCGAGAAGCCGACGGCCCTGACCACCGCCGAGGCCCACGCCCTGGCCGTGGCCGCCGAGAAGGCAGGAGTCAGGAACGGGGTGGTGCAGGACAAGCTCTGGCTGCCGGGCTTCCAGAAGTACCGGACGGTGTGCCAGAGCGGCCTGCTCGGGCGCCTGCTCAGCGTGCGCGGCGAATTCGGCTACTGGGTCTTCGAGGGCCATGCCGTGCCCCCTCAGCGTCCGTCGTGGAACTACCGGGCCGAGGATGGAGGCGGCATCATCGGCGACATGTTCTGTCACTGGCGCTACGTGCTCGACCACGTCTTCGGCAAGGTCACGGAGGTGTTCTGCGAAGCGGCGACGATGATCCCCGAACGGGTCGACGAGGAGGGCAAGCCCTACGCCTGTACGGCCGAGGACGCGGCCTATTCCCTGTTCCGCCTCGAGGGGGGAGTGATTGCCCAATTCTACTCCTCCTGGGCCGTGCGTGTCCGCCGCGACGACCTCCTCAGCATCCAGGCCGACGGCACCTCCGGTTCGGCGGTGGTCACCCTCCGCGACTGCTACGTTCAGCCCCGCGCCGCGGCCCCCCGGGCCGTGTGGAACCCGGATGTCGAAGACCCCAATGACTACCGCCAGGGGTGGACGCGCGTGCCCACCTATACGCCGCCGGTCAACGCCTTCCGCGCCCAGTGGGAACTCTTCCTCCGGCACCTCGCCGTGAACGATCCGTTCCCCTGGACTCTCATGGAGGGCGCGAAGGGCGTGCAACTGGCAGAACTGGGCCTGCGCTCGGCGCGGGAACACGCCTGGGTGCAGGTGCCGGACCTCGGCGCCTGACGGCCCCCGGGTTTGGGGCCTGCCCCCCTCGGGGACCCCGGCATGGCTTCCGGCAGCGCTGCGGACGAGGCCGTGCGCGGGGCCCCCGCGGGGGGGGTGCCTGCGGTGGAGACGCAGGAATGAAGCCGGGAGGATGGACCATGGCGAGACCGTTGCCGCCGCAAGCCGGTTGCCGGATCTGCCTGGTTCTGGCCCTGGCAGGGATGGAGTTCGTGATGGCGGCAGACACGCATGCATCTTCCGCAGGCAGGCCTGCCACGGCCGTGCTTCTCGACCTCGGACCGCCGGGAAGCGATGCCCCTCCGGGCTGGCGGAACTGGTCCATCCCGGCCGGGGACGAAAACGGCCCTCTGACCCTCGATGTCCCCCCTTCCCCCCTCGCCCCGGACGGATTCCGCATCACCCTTGGACCCGGAAAGGGCCTCGGCTGCCGCAGCGGGCCCGCCTGCGAAGGCCCCCTCGCGGCCATGATCCGGGAAAGCGCCTTCTGCCATGCCGGGAACCCCATGAGCCTGCATGTGGCGGGCCTCCAGCCCGGCCTCTACCGCCTACGCCTGTGGCTGAACGATGCCCGGGGCTACGTCTGGCCCCCCGTCCGTGTCACCGCGTCCGCTGCCGGCGCCGAAGAACGGGTCCTCGCCCGGGATCATCCCCAGACGGCCGTGACGCAGACCCGCAACGCGCGCCCCGCGGACCTGCAGGTCCCCGTCGGAGACTCGGGAGACGTGCTCCTGCTGCTGACCATCCCCCCCCTTCCCAAGACCTATGTCTTCCTCAGCGGCATCGAAATCCACGGCCCGGATGCCCTGCATGCAGCCATCCTTCCCGACCCGCCGGATGGCGCCCTGGTCGCAACCGATACCCTCGTGGCCTCCTGGCACGCCGCTCCAGACACCCGGAACTGGCGCGTGCTCGCCGGCCCCTCCCCGGACACCCTCGAACCGGTGGGAGAAACCCTGGAACAACCACAACTCCCGTTCCGCGGACTGGAAGCCGGCAAAAACGTCTTCTGGCGCGTCGACAGTACGACGGACGACGGCACACTCCACCCGGGGCGCCTGTGGCGCTTCGCCGTGGCCGCTGCGGTGCCGTACTCCCCTGCCCCCCCTCACGGCGCCGTCGATATCCCCTTGGGGACCACCCTGAGCTGGCGCTGCGACCGCGAAGACGTTCGCTTCGATCTCCGCCTGGGACCGTCCCCGGACCGGCTTGCGCCGCTGGCCACGGGTCTCCGCCGGGGCTGCTGGTCGGAGACGCCCGCGGCGGCGGGAAGCCACTACTGGCAGGTCGTGGCGCACCATGGCAAGGGCAGTGTCGAGGGGCCTCTGTGGCACTTCGTCAGCGTTCCCGTCGTCGTCATCGACGATTTCGAGCATGGTTCCGACCTGGCCCTGCGCGCGGCCTGGGACGACGGACGTGCCGCGGACCCGCGTCGGGGGCCCGTGGTCCGAATCGAGGGTGACGCTCCGCGGGTGCTGGCCCTGGACTGGCCCGGCGGCGTCTGCCGTGTCCGCCGGGACCGCCGGTCGGACGAATCCTGGCCTGCAGCCACAATGACCGATCTGGTCCTCGACCTCTGCCCGAAACGGCCCGAAACGATGCGGGCCCTGCGCGTCCGACTCGAAGACGCCGACGGGGCGGGCGCCGAAGCCGACCTGACGCCAACGGCAGACTCCTGGACACCGGGGCGCTGGACCGAAGTCCGCATCCCCCTGCAAGGGTACGGCGGCGTCGCCTTGGACCGCCTCGAACACCTTACCATCGAGGCCGTCGCCAAGGGGCCCTGCGAACTGCTCGTGGACGATGTCCGCCTGCTCGGAAGGGAGCCTCCAGGCGCCCCCCCCCAACCGGCCCCGCTCACGGAGGGGACGATCGCCGACATCCCCGGTGTCCCTCCCCTGCCCTCCGAGGATGCGCGGCGGCGCCCTTCCCCCGTCCGCCTGCGGACCGATGTCTGTGTTGTCGGCGGCGGTTCCGGTGGCATCGGAGCGGCCCTGGCGGCGGCCCGTCAGGGGGTCGAGGTCATCCTCCTCGAACGCGAAGCCATCCTTGGAGGCACCAGCACCGCGGGAGGCATCGCCAATTGGGAACCGGGCCCCGGCTGCAGCATCGCGGCAGAGATCGTCGCGCGCCTGCAGCGCTGCCCCGGGGCAGTGATGATGAACAGACCTCGATACGAGGACACTCTGACGCGGGCCGGCGGCGGCACGGTCCAGTTCGAGCCCGGGGCCTTCCACACGGTCGTGCGGAACCTCCTCGAGGAGACGGGCCATTGCCGGGTCCTGCTGAACACGACCTTCACGCAGGTCAGCGTGAACCAGGCCGACAGGCGGGTGGGCCGGGTCACGGCCATCCGTGACGACGGGACCCGCGTCGTGATCCAGGCGCGCACCTTCCTGGACTGCACCGGCGGCGCCTTCCTCTGCCAGGCTGCCGGGTGTGAGGTCATGCTGGGAGCCGAACCGAAACAGCGCTTCGGGGAGGACGGCGCCCCCGAACAGCACCTGGACCGACTCAACGCCATCGAACTCGTCTACCGCATCCGCCCGAGCCACGCGCCCCGGCGCCAGGAACTGCCCCCGGGACTGCGGCCGCGACGGGGCGGCGCCGCCTGGCCGCAGCCCTCCGGAGACCGCTTCGTCAACACCTGCGGCGGACTCGCCCCGGGATGGCTGCTCGTGGAAAAAGGCTACGGGGAGGCCCGCCGGGAACTCGAAACCCGCGCCCTGGCACACTGGCACTGGCTCCAGCAGGAGAAATACCCCGACTACGAGTTCGATGGCTTCGCCCCCATGCTGGCCATCCGCGAATCCCATCGCATCGTCGGCGAGTATGTCCTCACCCAACAGGACCTCGAGGCCGGTATCCTCCGACAACCCCACCAAGACGTCATCGCCCTTGCCGACCACCCCATGGATACCCACGGACAGGGCGGCGGACTCGGAAACGTCGCCGCTCCCTATGGCATCCCCTTCCGCTGCCTCGTGCCCAGGGGCGGTTGGCGCAACCTCCTCATCGCCTGCCGCGGCGCCGGCTTCAGCCACATCGCCGCCTCGAGCTGCCGCCTCTCCCGCACCATGATGGCCCTGGGACATGCCGCGGGCCTCGCCGCCGCCCAGTGTTCGCACCGGGGATGCGATGTCCCCGAGGTCGACGTCAGCGCCATCCAGGACCAACTCGGGCTGAACCCGTCCGCCCGGGACCGGAAAGCCCCCGGCGATCCTCCCGGGCGCCGCTGACCTTGCCGCGGAATGCCTCAGTCAACGCCGGGATGCTCGCGGTACGCTCGCGCTCCAGGGGGAGGGAA
>JAFGRS010000796.1 GCA_016935045.1 Lentisphaeria bacterium
GGGTATGGGCGCCGCCGGCCCGGGTGCACGCTGCCTCCGCCGGCGCTCCCACCAACGTCACCGTATTTCCGTTCGCGAGCACTTAGTTGCCCACAGTCTCCGTCTCCGCTCCGGCGAGATGGTGTCCCATTCTCGCGGAGCCGGAGCCTATGGGCAACCGCTGCCGGTATCATACCAGTCAACGTCGGGGAACTTGGGAGGACCCTCGCGCTCCATACCCCAGTCCGATCCCGGCCACTGGAGCGCGAGGGTCCGAGCGAGCATCATGGCGTCGTTGGCGGCAGACTCGACGGAGGCATTGCCCGGGTACCGTGTCCGGACTTGCGAGGGCCGCGGGGTTCGCCATATTACGGTTTCCGACGGGGGTACGAGGCCGCCCCGGAAAGGATGGTCATGGAAAGCACGCACCTCGATCTGGGCAGGCTGGTCCGCAGCGAGGTGGATCGTCTGGTTGCGGCGGAAGCGGGCCATGACGGCGTCGCCATGCTGTACTGCCGGGACGAAGACGGCACGGTGAGCCGTCGCGAAGTGCCGTTCCGTCCATGGCTGCTGGTGAACGGCGAATCCCTTGCCGCGGAACTGCCGGGTGTGGAGGAAGTCCGCCACCTTTCGGGCTCGGGTATTCACGCCGTGCAGGTATTCTTTGCGGGCGCGAAGGCCTACTACGGCGCCGTGGACGCAATCCGCCGGATCACCGGGACCAACCCCAGCAGTCCACAGGCGCCCTACCGTCTGTTTGCGGATCTGTCGCAGCAGCTTCTGACCATGATTCCGGCGCGGCTCTTCCGCGGCATGGGGTTCCAGGAATTGCGGCGGATGCAGGTGGACATCGAGACGTTCACGACTCCGGGGTACGACTTCTGCAACGCGGAGCGGGAGGGCGACGCGATTGTCATGATCGCCATGCGGGACAGCACGGGCTGGGAGCACCTTCTGCATGGTCCGGAGCAGACCGAAGCCGAAATGCTGCGGGAGCTGGTGCGGTTGGTCCGGGAGCGGGACCCGGACGTCATCGAGGGGCACAACATCTTCTCGTTCGATCTGCCCTACATCGAGACGCGTGCCAGGCGGCACCGTGTCCACCTGGTCCTGGGGCGGGACGGCAGCACGGCGAAGAAGCGATCGAGCCGCTTCACCGCGGGGGAGCGGACCTCGACGTACACGCGCTACGACATTGCCGGCCGGCATGTGATCGACACCCTGCATCTGGTGCAGCTCTACGATGTCGGGCACAGGGAGATGAGCAGTTACGGCCTGAAATCGAGCGCCGCGTATTTCGGGGTTTCGGCGCCGGAGCGCACCTATGTGGATGGCAGCCGGATTTCGGAGGTGTACCGGACCGATCCGGCGAGGTTGCGTGCCTACGCGATGGATGACGTGCGCGAAACCGACGGTCTGAGCCGGGTACTGTCGCCGAGTTACTTCCACCAGGCTCAGCTGGTCCCCTATTCCTTTCAGAATTGCGTCACGCGCGGGAACGCCACACGCATCGACGCGATGCTGTGCGCGGAGTACCTGCTGGCCGGGGAAGCCCTGCCCAGCCCCCAGGCCCCGCGGGGTTTCCAGGGCGGTTTGACGGAGTCTCTGCAGGAGGGTGTGTTCCGCGACGTTTGGCATGCGGACGTGCGCAGTCTGTATCCCTCCATCATCATCAGCCGGAACCTGACTCCCCGGAGTGATCGCCTGGGGCTCTACCGGCGCATGCTGGCGGAACTGCGTTCGTTCCGTTTGGCTGCCAGGGACGCGGCCCGGAGCGCCGCGCCGGATCGGCGCGAGTACCTCGAGGCCCTGCAGAGCACCTTCAAGGTCCTCATCAACTCGTTCTACGGCTACGCGGGTTTCGCGCAGGGGACCTTCAACGACTACGACCTGGCGGAGACCGTCACCGCGGAGGGCCGGCGGATTCTGCAGAGCATGCTGGACTCGCTGCGGGCCGCCCGGGCGAACGTCATCGAGATGGACACGGACGGGATCTACTTCGTGCCGCCGGCCGGGGTCACCGAACCCGCCGTCATGGAGGACACGCTGCAGGCGGTCCTACCCGCCGGCATCGACATCGACCTGGATGCGACCTACGCGGCGATGTTCGGGTACAAGGCCAAGAACTACGCCCTCCTGCACCACGACGGCAAGGTGACGATCACGGGGGCGGCCCTGAAGAGCCGCGGGCTGGAGCCGTTCCAGAGGACCTACATTCGGGACGCGGTGGAGAGGCTTCTGACGGGAAGGGCCGCCGAGCTTCCCGGGCTCTACGAGGAACGTCGTTCGGCCATCGAGTCACGGGCCCTGCCGCTGGCGGAGTTCGCTCAACGCGAAGTCCTTTCCATGTCCCCCAGGACGTACGCCGAGAAGCTGGCCGCGGGCAAGACGCGGCGCAGCGCCGCCTACGAGCTTGCCCTGCGTTCCGGACGCGAGTACCAGCAGGGGGACACGGTGGTCTTTTACGTGACCGGAGACAGGAAGAACGTGGTGGTGACGGACTGCGCCAAGCTGCTTGCCGACGCAGCGGCCGGCGAGCGCGACGAGAATGTCCCCTACTACCTGGACAAGCTCAGCCAGCTGCAGCGGAAATTCGTCAAGTTCATGGACTGAAATCAGGGATTGCCCATGCCGATCTTCGAGTACCTCTGTCCCGCCTGCAACCGGGTGTTCAGCTTCTACGTGCGCAACCTCTCGGAACGCAAGGAGCCGTCGTGCCCGAAGTGCGGCGGCGGCAATCTGCGCCGGAGGTTCAGTCGTTTTGCCGTGACGGGAGTGCAACGCAAGTCCCGGGACACCGCGGCGCCGGCCGCGGAAGGGGCTCCCGCCGGGGACGCGGGGGGCGGCGCGCCGGATCCCATGGAGGATCCCCGGGTCGAGCGCGAGATGATGCGGCTGATGGGTGAGGCGGAGAACATCGACGAGAATGACCCGCGGCAGCTTGGGCGTCTCATGCGCCGCATGACGGACATCACCGGGGAACCCGTCGAGCCGGAGATGGAGGAAGCCATGCGGCGCCTCGAAGCAGGGGAAGACCCCGAGAAGATCGAGGAGGACCTCGGCGACGTCCTGGGCGATGACGCCGGGGGCCCCGGCGGCGGCGGGCCGAGTTACGACGACGGGCTGTACGACATGTAGTGCTCCCCACGGGGGCCGCGCGGGCGCCGGTCTTCCAGGGCACGGGCAATTCTGACACGATCAGTAGGGACCGAGGAGCATCACGCATGGTTCTGGACACGATTTCCCAAGGGGCACGGTATGTCTCTCTGCACCCGGCCTTCGGGAAGGCCTTTGCGTTCCTCCGGCGTCAGGATCTGGGTTCCCTGGCGGAGGGTCGCCACGAGATCGACGGGGAGGCGTTGTATGCTCTGGTGATGGACGTCACCGGGCGGGGCCGGGAACAGGCGGTGCTGGAGGTCCATCGCCGGTACATCGACATCCAGGTAACGGTGCGTGGGGAGGAGGTCATCGGTTGGCGGCCACTGGCGGCGTGCGAGCAGTCGCGCGGCTTTGATGCGGAGAAGGACGTTGGCTTCTTTTCGGATGCCTGCGATGTCTGGGTGACGGTTCCCGCGGGTTGTTTCGCGGTGTTCCACCCCGACGATGGCCATGCTCCCCTGGCGGGCGCCGGGCCGATTCGGAAGGTCGTGGTCAAGGTTGCCGTGGCCTGATCCGGGGCCCGTTCCGGGGCGCCTGACGATGTCTCGGGGCAGGATGCGCTTCCTGCGTTCGCGGTCCGTCGCTCCCTGCCGGAGCAAACAGAGGTTGGACTAACCCTGACGTCTCGGAAGTGCTACATATCGCGTTGCGCTGCAAGGACCATGGTCCCCAGTTGCGCGCAGCGCTAAGGGCCCGCGCGGAAGTAACTTCCCATTTTGCTGCAGGCGATCCCGGTTCCTGGCAA
>JAFGRS010000797.1 GCA_016935045.1 Lentisphaeria bacterium
GCTCTGGCGCAGGTGTTCCGCTTTGGCCAGGGACTCGTCCACCGCCTTCTCGGCGAAGTCCGCAAGGGAGAAGTGACGGTCGATCTCCGCGACGATTTGCTCCCGCTCATCCAGAGGCGGAATGGGCACGTCGAGTTCCCGCAGATTCGTCAGGTTCAGACCCGGCTTGCCAGCCCCATACGCAAGAGCCAGGAGAAATCGCCTACCGTTGCACGGGGACACGAGCCAGTAGTACAGATAGCGGGACATGCGGGAGTCCACCGGGCGGGTGAGTGCAACGTGCTGGCTGACATAGGCATCCTCGATGGGGTCACATACCACTGCAGTCTTGGTGACATTGGCCCCGGTTATGGTGATGAGGATGTCGTACCGTCGGACAAGGGTGCGACTGCCCTCGGCACCCTCCGGCACTCGTACACGGGCCACGTTGAGCCGGTTCAGGCAGTCGTGCTTGATGTCTTGGGCCCTGATGAACAGGCTGCCGCTATCAGCGTAATAGCGACTCCACCCTCTGGAGCCGCTGGTCACCAGGCTGGTTAGGTCTCCGTACGTCATTGCTTTCCATGTGTCTGGCAGGGGGGCCTCGGCACCGTCTCGGTGCCCCCGCCATTCGCGGGTCAGTTCGCCGGTGAAGGCATCGCGGAGGACGGCCTGCCGGTAGCGCCGGATCTGCTGCTTGACCTGGTGCAGCGCGGCCACCCCCGCGTCCAGCCGGGTGAACAACTCCTCGATCTTCGCCACAATCCGGCGCTGTTCGGGGAGGGGGGGGAGGGGAACCGCCACGGCAGCCAGGTAGGTTGAGGGAACGCGCAACTGCCCTGCTGAGCCGGTCATGTGTCGGCGCGCCTCGCGTCGGAACGCACGCTGAACGACGTAGTGGAAGTAGAAACGTGCGCACAGGTCGGTACTGAGGAGCCGAACCACATGGAATTCGGTCGAACCGTAGCCGACACCGTGCAGAAGGCCGTTCACAACGGCAGCCTTGCCGTTCTCCATGCACGGGGTGATCTTGGCGATCAGGATATCGCCATCCTGGAACTGCGTGTAGCCCTTGCGCACCTCGCTGATGGGCCGTGAGTGACCCAAGTCGGAATAACCGGTCTCCTCGGCGACGGCCCTCATGGGAAGGAAACTGACGACCGTCTCGTCTGGAAGCTCAGGCCTGGGACCTCTTGGGTTCACGATAGCGATTGCTGACAACGGCACTTCCGCCCATGAGGAAGGCAGGCTGGGGGTGGCTATACTCATGCCGCCAGCACCTCCGCCAGTTCCCGTAGCAACGGACGAAGGCCGTTGCCGAAGAGCTGGGCTGCGCGCAGCGGCCCGCCCTTCTCGAAGAACGGTGCCAGCTCGAAGTCCTCCACGTCCACGTCCAGGTTCGCCACGATGCGGTCCTTGATCAGCGTCAGCCACTCCATCTGTTCCGCGGTGAAGGCCCTGCCGCCGGCCTGCTGCTGCGCCAGCCAGGCCTGGAAGCGCTGCTCCGCGGACACCGCGAAGGGTTCCAGTACCTGTGCTTCCCCGATGGCAAAGCGGAGGAGCGAGATAATGTCGGTCAGCAGTCTTTGCGGTCCCCGCTGTCTGACCCGTGCCTGTTCGAGGTTGGCATAGGCCTGCCAGAGCCGGTCCGCCGTGAGCAGAAGTGGGGGCTTCTCCAGGGCTTCGGCCAATTGCCGGATGGAGGCATAGGTCAGGTGCCTCTGGCCGTAGGGCATGGTGTAGAGGATCTGCAGGGCCGTCAGTTCATCCCTGTTGTCCTCGATGAACTGCCGGAACGAGGTCACCACGGCCCGGGCCTTGTCCCTGGCCGTCTGGTCGAACCCGGCGGACATCACCTCGTCCTGGCTGATGCTGTCAATGGTCTGCTCGCTCTGCCTCTTCAGGTCCACGAGCAGGTTGCGCAGTTCCGGGGAATCGAAGGGCAGGCAGGCCGTCTTGGCCAGCGCCGCCGCTGCCTGGGTGACCTGCTCCGGCGTGGGCGGATCGGTGCCGAAGGTCGCCCTGGCCGCTTCCAGGTGCTTGTCCGGATCCAGCGCATCCAGGAGCCGGTTGACCAGCGTTCCGAGGGTGACGCCGCCCGTCGCGGCCGCGATCTGCCCGCGGTCCTTGTCGTCGATCTCCCGGTCCAGCCGTGCCAGCCGCCCTGCCAGCGAGGTGAGGGTGTCTTCCGTGTGGTCGCCCATGGCCACGGCCAGCAGCAGTTTGTCGAAGGGCACGGATTTCTTCCGTTCCAGGGGCCGGGTGTCGCCCTTGTCGCTCTCGCACACGCCCACCGCATCCACGATGACGAAATGGGTCTTGCGGCTGCAATCCGGCGTGACCGCGTTCAGTTCCGTCGGATCGATGGTGCGGGTGCCGCGGCCCTTCATCTGGTCGAAGTAGATGCGGGAGTGCACGTCCCGCAGGAACAGCAGGCACTCCAGCGGCCGCACGTCGGTGCCGGTCGAGATCATGTCCACCGTGACCGCAATGCGCGGGTTGAAGGAGTTGCGGAAGCTCTGCAGCAGGTCCTCCGGCTTCTCGTACCGTTTGGCCTGGGGGTCGTAGGTGCGGTAGGTGATCTTCCTGCAGAAGTCGTTGCCCCGGCCGAACTCGTCGCGGAGGACCTGCACGATGTCTTCCGCGTGGCTGTCGTCCTTGGCGAAGACGAGGGTCTTGGGGACCTCGGTACGGCCCGGGAAGATCTCGGTGAACAGGGCCTGGCGGAAGGTGCGGATGATGGTCCGTATCTGGCCCATCGCGACCACGTCCCGATCGAGTTGTTTGCCGGTGTAGGTCAGATCCTGGTCCAGCATCTCCCAGCGCGTCTTGCGGTCCAGTCGGCTGCGCCGGTCCACGTAGAATCCCTTCTCGACCGTGCTGCCCTCCTCCGTGATGCGGGTCCGGATCCGGTAGACCTCGTAGCCGACGTTGACGCCGTCAGCCACCGCCCGTTCGTGGCCGTACTCCATCACCAGATTCTGGTTGAAGAACCCCAGCGTCTGCTTGGACGGGGTGGCGGTCAGGCCGATGATATGGGCGTCGAAGTACTCCAGTACCTGCCGCCAGAGATGGTAGATCGAGCGGTGGCATTCGTCGGTGACGATGACATCGAACATCTCGACCGGGATGGCCGGGTTGTAGGCCACGTCCCTGGGCCCGCCGTCGGTCTCCCCCATTTCGAAGCCGGAGTGCTCTTCCAGCTCCGGGTCGTACTCCTCACCGCGCAGCATGGAGTAGAGGCGCTGAATGGTGGTGATGCAGACCCGGCTGACCGGATCGAGGGTGTTGCTGCTGAGGTGCTGGATGTTGTACAGCTCGGCGAACTTCCTGCCGTCCTCGGGCACGACGTACTGCTGGAACTCGCGCAGGGTCTGGCGGCCCAGGTTGCTGCGGTCCACCAGGAACAGCACGCGCCTTGCCTTGGCGAACTGGATCAGCCGATAGACGAAGTTGACGGCGGTGAAGGTCTTCCCCGACCCGGTGGCCATCTGGATCAGGGCGCGGGGTCGATCGGCGGCCAGGGATTCCTCCAGATGGGTCACGGCCTCGACCTGACAGCCGTACAGCCCATCCGTGACCAGGGGCGGGAGATGCCGCAGGCGATGGCGCAGCGTGTCGGGCTCCGCCAGCCACCGGGCGAGGGTGTCGGGCCGATGGAAGGCGAAGACCCGGCGCGAGCGCGGCTCCGGGTCGCGGTTGTCGCGGAACCGCGTCTCGATGCCGGTGGATTCATAGACGAACGGCAGGGGGAGATGGACGTGCGGGATGGATGGAGGCAGCTTCGTGGCATAACCCCCGGACTGATCGGCAACGCCGCTGAGGGTAACGCCGGCCTTCTTGGCCTCGATGACACCGGCGGCCCTGCGGTCCACGAAGAAGAGGTAGTCGGCCTCCCCGCCGTCGGCCATGGGGAACTCGCGCACGGCCACGCCCAGGCTGGCACCGAGGTCGATGGCCGTACGGTCCTGCACGGCCCAACCCGCCGATTCCAGCAGACGGTCGATGATCTCCCTGGCTTGTGCTTCCGGAGTGCCCTGGACCACGATGGCTCCCTCTGCCTACGGCCCATCTCAGACCGAACCGATACCGGGCAATATACTCTAGAAACGCAACTCGTTGACGCCATGTCCGGCAACGCGTAGCATAGCCAGGCAAAGCGGGTGCCTGCCGCCAATACCCCCTCTTCCTCTTCCTTCCCCCGCTCCCTGTCCCGATCTGCCTCAATCCGCGGCGCTGAAGCGGACGGTGACCGGGGCCTCCCCTCCGAGGGTGATCCAGTAGCCGCGTCCGGCTTCCAGGATGCCGCCTCGGGGGATCTGGAGGTAGGACCGAAGGCCCGCATCCCAGGTCCAAATGCTTGCGGGGATCTCCGGGGGGATGGGGTCGATGCAATCCGTCACGGGGCTGATCACGTTTCCACCGGGGAGGAGGGTCACCCAGCCGTCCGCCAGGATTCCCATGACGGGCGCTGTCGTTGCATCCGTGGTGGCGAGCACCCAGTAGGCGCACTCCGGAAGGAGCGGCTCCTCCGGCTCGCAGGGGACCATACCGTCCGGGCTGAGAAACCACGGCAACCCCTGGAGCAGCGTCCCCTTCCCACCGTCCGTGAAGGCGCCTCCAGAGGGAGTGAGGGAGTACAGGGCCCCCCCGACCAGATTCCACCCACGCTGCAGACGGTACTCCGCCGCCGCCGGCCATGCATAGGCGATCTCGTAGACATCCCCCGGCAGGATGACGACGGACGACGCCGCAGCCATGTCCACCGGGAGTCCTGCGGCCTGCTCCTTCTTCTCGTCATCGAGGCGTTGCAGGAAGCAGAGCCTTGCCGGATCGGCTGCGGTTGCGCTCCAGATGAGTTCGGTCACGCCCGCGGACGGGGCCGTGGCCAGCGTCACCAGGCGCCAGCGGGTGGGGTACCGCACGGGCCGGAAGTCGTGCATCAGCTTGGGACCGAGGTCCGCCGGCGTGTCCCCGGAGGTCTCCAGATACGCCCACACCGGCGTGGTCTCTTCGATGGGGGCCGGGACGTCGAGGCTGTCGTCGGGGGCATCGGTGGCAGCATCGGTCTCGCCGAACCGCAGTTCCAGGAGGTCACTGCCATCCTGCCGGAGCCAGAGGCGGAAGACTGTCCCCGTGACGACAAGCTGGCGGGCAACTGGCGCTGCGGGATGCCAGTTGGCGTTGCCATCCTGGCTGGCCGTGATGTCACAGGTCCCCGGAGCGAGAACGGTGACGGTGGCACCCTCCAGATGGACGACTCCCGAGTTGCTCAACGTGAGGAAAAGGGGCAGCCCGGAAGTCGCGGATGCAGAGAGCGGGAACGGCTCCGCACCGTA
>JAFGRS010000129.1 GCA_016935045.1 Lentisphaeria bacterium
CTACGTGGACGACCACTTCTACGTCGATCATCCTCAGTTTCTCGAGCGTGACTGGCAGTTGCCTTCGCGCTGTCCCAACCGCAGCCCCATCGCGGCGGGGGCCCCGGGGGGGACCGGGAACTGCTTCGTGCGCCTGCTGGACAAGCCGTTCACCATCAGCGAGTACAACTACTCGGGTCCGGGGCGTTTCCGGGGCGTGGGGGGGATCCTCACGGGCTGCCTGGGAGCGATCCAGGACTGGGACGTGATCTGGCGCTTCGCCTACAGCCACAGCCGCGGCAGCCTTTTTGGGCCTGCGCCGGCGGGGTATTTCGACATCGTCAGCGACCCTCTCAACCAGGTGGCCGAGCGCGCCGCGGTCTGCCTGTATCTGCGCGGGGACCTGCGCCCGGCGCCCCATCGGGTGGTGATCGCCATGGATCCGGAGGCACTCCTGGCCGGCCGGACCCCGAACCGGGGCGTGTCGCCGGGCTGGGGGCGGCTGGCCTGGGTGACGCAGGTGGCCACGGCACTGGCGGGACCCGGGGCAGAGGTCCCCGGGGACGTGGTTCTTGCCCACGGCTGGAAGGGTGTCCACGCTCCCTCCGGAAAGGCTCTCGATGGGTCGCCCTACGACCGGGACGCGGGGGAACGGGTCATCGAGGCCATGCGGCAGGCGGGATGGCTGCGGAACAACGGCACGGACCTGGCGGCGGGCCGCTACCAGACGGAGACCGGGGAGCTGCTCATCGACAGCCGGGCCGACAGGCTTGTCCTGGACACCCCGGCTACCGCCGGAGGCTACGCGCCGGAGGGAGAGACGATCCGCACGGGACCCGTGACGGTCACCCTGGACCGGACCTACGGAACGGTGTGGGTTTCCTCCCTGGACGGCGCCCCGATCCGCACCAGCGCCAGGATGCTGATCTGCCACCTGACCGACCTGCAGAACACGGGCGCACGGTTCGAGGAGAGAGCCCGGCAGACCCTGTTGGCCTGGGGAACGCTCCCGCACCTGGTGCAGGACGGCGCCGCGACGCTGCGGCTGCGTGCGGCCCGGCCGGAACGGGCCGTGGTGTACGCCCTGGGCACCAGCGGCCGGCGCCTCGGAAGGGTCGCCGCACGCGTGGAGGAAGGCGAACTGGTGATCCCGCTGCGCGTGCGGGGGGACGACGGCAAGGCAAGGATGCTGTACGAAATCGCGGTCGAGTGAGGCCCCCGCAGAGGTGCAGGCGGGAGAAGAGGCGGACAGCCCCGACGCGGGGGGATACGGACGGACAGAGGAGTCTCTGATGCGCAGAGTCCAACACCCATGGGCCGAACCGCCCGGCGAAGTGCTGAAGGCCCTGGAGGGGAGTGCCGACGGCCTGAGCAGTGCGGCGGCCCGGGAGCGCCTGGCGCAGTACGGTCCGAATACGCTGCGGACAAGGGACCGCGACGCCTGGTACGTTCTGTTTCTCAGGCAATTCGCCAACCCTCTGGTCTACATGCTGATCGGGGCGGCGGGCGTGAAGGCCTACTTCAAGGGTCCCGTGGATGCCGCCGTGATCGGCGCCGTGTTGTTGTTCATGGCCCTCATCGGGTTCGTTCAAGAGATGAAGGCGCGCAAGGCCATGGCGGCACTGCTCAGTCTGAGCGCGCCCAAGGCCAAGGTTCGCCGCCAAGGCAGGCGGGCGCTTCTGGATGCGGCGGAACTGGTTCCCGGGGACCTCCTGGTTCTCGAAGCGGGGGACCGCATTGCCGCCGACGCGCGGCTGCTGGAGTCCGCCAATCTCAAGGTCAACGAATCCACGTTCACGGGCGAGTCCCTGCCCGTCGAGAAGGGCGTCCCCGCGGTCGCGCCCGATGCACGGCTCCACGAACGCAGGAACATGCTGTTCATGGGGACCGCGGTCAGTCAGGGCCGGGGCTTGGCCGTGGTCACCGCGACGGGGATGGCCACCGAAATCGGGGGCATTGCGGAGGCGATGGGCGGCGCGAAGAAGGAGAAGACGCCCCTGCAACAGAGCATCGACAACCTGGGGCACTCCTTGATTTGGGTGGTTCTGGGCGCATGTATCGTGCTGATCGCCGTGGGCCTCTTGCGCGGCATGGGATGGATCGATGTCTTCCTGCTTGCGGTCGCCGCCGCCGTCGCCGGGATTCCGGAGGGGCTTCCGGCCGCCGTGACCATCGTGCTGGCCATCTGCGTCAGCCGCATGGCCGCCCGAAATGTCATCATCCGCAAGCTCACCGCCGTGGAGACCCTCGGCACGGCCACGGTCATTTGCTCCGACAAGACCGGGACGCTGACGGTCAACCAGATGACCGTGCGCGCCATATGGACGGGCGGACGGTATCTGACCGTGAGCGGCAGCGGGTACGGAGGGGACGGAGGCTTCGAACAGGACGGCCGGCACATCGACCCGGACGATGGCGATCTGTCGCGGCTCCTGCGGGCCGGCGCGCTGTGCAACGACGCCATCCTGAGCCGCACCGATGCGGGCTGGGACGTGATGGGCGATCCCACCGAGGGCGCCCTGCTGGCGGCGGCGGCCAAGACCGGCCTGAAGAAGGAAGAACTGGAGCAGAAGTATCCCCGGCTGGGTGAAATCCCGTTCGAAAGCGAGCAGCAGTACATGGCTACGCTGCACGTGGAAGACGGGCGGCGCGTGGCCTACGTCAAGGGATCGGTGGAGAGACTCCTGGGTCTGTGCGGACGCATTCAGACCCCGCGGGGCGAGCAGGCGCTTGACGAGGGGCAACGCCAGTCCGTGGTCGCGGCCAATGACCGAATGGCGGGCGAAGCCCTGCGCGTGCTGGCCGCTGCCGTCGCCGATTACCCCGCGGAACTGGGTCCTCTCGACCCGACCCGACTGCAGGGGCGCCTGGTGTTTCTCGGGCTTGTGGGGATGATCGACCCCCCGCGCGAGGAAGCCCGGCGTGCGATCCAGACCTGCCAGCGCGCCGGCATCCGGGTGGCCATGATCACGGGCGACAGTCCGATCACGGCCGCCGCCATTGCCGCACAACTCGGCATCTGCAAGCCCGGTGACGCCGCCCTCGTGGGGCGCGAAATCGAGGCCATGGACGACGAGGCGCTGATTTCCGCGTGCCGTGAGCGAGCCGTTTTTGCCCGCATCGAGCCGCTGCACAAACTGCGCATCGTCAATGCCTTCAAACGCGATGGGCAGGTTGTCGCCATGACCGGCGACGGCGTCAATGACGCCCCCGCGCTGGAGGCTGCCGGCATCGGCGTGGCCATGGGCATCACGGGAACCGACGTCGCGAAGGAAGCCGCCGACATGGTGTTGAGCGACGACAACTTCGCCTCGATCGTGGCGGCGGTCGAGGAGGGGCGCGTCATATTCAACCGCCTGCGCAGCGCGACGTTTTTCCTGCTGATGACGTGCACCGCCGAACTCCTGACCCTCTTCCTCAGTGTCGCCTTCTATGGAGAGTCGCCGTTGGAGCCGATTCAGATCCTGTGGATCAACCTGGTCACGGGGGCCATGGCCGCCATCCCCCTGGGGCTGGAACCCGGCATCGGCGACGAGTTGAGCCAGCCTCCCCGCGAGCCGGGAGTCGGACTGGTGTACCCCGGCATGGTCCTGCGGATCCTGCTGGCGGGGCTGTTCCTGAGCCTGACCGCCACCTGGATATTCCATCACGCTCCCCTTCCCGGGGCGGTAGACGCGGCCACGGCGCACGGCATACGCCAAACGGTGGTCTTCACCGGAATCGTGGTCTTCGAATGGTTGTTCGCATTCCAGGCGCGCTCGGCGGAGAAGGGGGTGTTCCGGCTGGGGATCCTGCGCAATCCCTGGCTCCTCGTCGGCATGGTGGCGGGCCTGAGCCTTCAGGCGCTGGTAGTCTATTTGCCGGCGGCCAACCGGGTATTCCATACCCAGCCCTTGACGCCGATCGAAGTGGCGTGGACGCTCATTCCCGGCGTACTGGCGGTCGCCGCCGAGAGTATCCGCAAGCAATTCGCTCCCACGCTGTTCGGCCGCGGTCAGTGGCGCCGCGCTGCACAGCACCCTGCGGGGCAGCCCCCTGCCGGCAGGAACGGGTGAGAGGTGAACCCCAGCGATCCCGGAAGCCGGTACTCCGACCCCGATCCCGCCCCTGCAGCGACACCACCGTACCGGCAGGCGCGGTCGTGCGCGAGTTTCCATGGGGAGGGAACATGGAACGGCTCAGCGGGAGCTTCGCCCTCCAGGGGAACCGGCTCAGCAGGAGCTTCGCCCTCCAGGGGACCGGCTCAGCGGGAGCTTCGCCC
>JAFGRS010000798.1 GCA_016935045.1 Lentisphaeria bacterium
CTCGTCTGCCGCCTCCGGTGTCGGAACTCGTTGCGCCCATTGGTGTTCATTCGTGTCCATTCGTGGTTCATGAATAGATCAGGCTAAACGTCTCGGAAATGCTACACATCTCATTGCGCTGCAAGGGCCATGGACCATGGACCATGGACCATGGACCATGGACTCATCGAACGCCCAACGTCCAACATCCAACGCCGAACGCCCAACATCGAACGTCGAATGGGGAAGCTGGAAATCCGGTGGATCCCATTCCGGTTCGGCAAGGTGTGCCGAACCGTCTGGAGGGCGCCGCTGTCGCAGACCCTGAGCCTGTCGAACGGCTGTCGGCGCCGCGGCGGTCACACCGGTTCGACAGGTTCACGGCCTCCGACAGGACTGCCGTCGAGCGTCGTGTCCGCTTCCCCCTGGGCGTTTCCCTGCATACGCTTGATCGCGAGCAACGCCTGGAGACCATCCATCTGCTGAATGGGTCTGCCGTCCGGGCGGTGGAGCTTTGGGAGCCCACCTTCAACAAGGAAGAGGCGTTTGTCGTCCAGGCCCGCGAGGCCTTGGCCGGGGCGGGGGTCGAGCCGCGGACGGTTCACGTGAACTTCGGAGGCGCCCTGGATCTCTCTTCGTCCGATCCGGCGGTGCGTGCCGCGGGGATCGAGGCCGTGCGTCGCGCCCTCGATCTCGCGGTCCGCATGGGCGCTGGGATCCTGGTCGTTCACCCCAGTGCGGAGCCCATCGAGGACCGGGACAGGCCCGCACGTATGGCATGGGCAAAAGAGAGCATCCAACGGGTCGCGGACCTGGTCCGGGCCGCAGGGCGCCGGGCCGCGTTCGAGCTTCTTCCACGAACCTGTCTGGGACGCTCGATCGCGGAGCTGCAATCGCTGTTGCGCGAAGCGCCCGCGGAATCGGTGGGCATCTGCCTGGACACGAACCACCTGCGGGGCCCTTCCACTACGAGGCGGGCATCCCGGGCCAGACGCCGGCCGAACGCCTCGCAACCCTCGAAGCCAACTTCGCCCGGCTCCATGAGCCCGAGGCCTGACCGGGAAGCCCAGCGCTCAACGGCGGCAGGGACCCGACTCGCCGCAGGGCGGGCGCCGGACCGTGTGTCGTCCTTCTTTGCCATTAATTCACATCCCCCGCCTGGCGCGAGGTGCGACGGGGCCGCAGGTTCCTTCCACCGCTGACGGACTTCTGCCCGGTTGCGTGGTACCGCGTCAGGGATCGTCCCGACAGGGATGGTTCGTGCCCCGCGCCGCAGAGACAGGGCACTCCGGCCAGGAGAACGATCGGGCCATCTTCCCGGCTCCGTGCTGGACCTGCGGCGGAAATTATGTGGCGCGATCAGGAGGTGACACGAAATGCAGAGGCGGACAGAGGTGCGGCGAGCGGGACGGGCCGCCTGGCAACGTTGGGCGGGGGCGGCGCTGGCGTCGGCCGCCCTGCTGGTGGGCATCCCGTTGACGGCAGAGGAGAGCCAGGCAGGGGAGGCGGCCGGATCGGGCCGGCTCGAGGACTTCGTCGTCATCGAGAGTCCTGGGCGGGACCCGGTCCAGGATGCGGTATTGCCGGCGCCCAGTCAGGGGCTCTCCCTGTCCATCATCCGCCGTGAGGAGCTCGAGCAACTGCGGCCGCGCACCATCATCGAGGCATTGGAGTTCGAGCCCGGGGTGCAGGTCAAGCGTCAGGGACGCAAGAACGGCGCGCTGTTGAGCCTACGCGGCGAAGGCACCATGCTCGTGCTCCTGGACGGCATGTACGTAGGCACGTGGAGGGACTACCGCTTCCTGCAATCCCTCCCGCCGTCCATGGTGGAGGAGATCCTCATCGTGCGTGACTCGACCAGCCTGCTGCACGGTCCGCCGCAGTTCGCGGCCCAGTCGGGCGCGGGCACCGTGGGCTTTGGCGGGGTCCTCGATGTCCGCCTGCGTGAGCCCGCCTCCGAACACCACGGCGAGGTCCGGGGCGAAGTGGGCAGCCATCGCGGCAACGTACAGCATCTGCATCTTTCCGGACCGGTGGTGGGGGATCGTCTGCAGTACCTGTTCAGCGCCAACCGGGATTCCTTCGACGGTCCGGGAGGCGAGAACATGGGATCGGAGTTCTACGACTACCTGGGCCGGCTCGTATGGCGCTACTGGGAGGACTCGACCCTGACCCTCACCCTGCACCATGAACGGGGCTGGCGCGAACTGCAGCTGTCGGACGCTCCCAACAGGACGTTCGGCTGGGTCGAAGAGTACGACCCCTGGGAAAGCACCATCGTCATGCTCTCCCTGCAACACGTCTGGAACCCGGACATGAGCACCGCCGTCAACGCCTTCTACCGGGAGACCAAGGGGACCTTCCGCTATCACCATCTGCAAAGGGAATTCGATGAAGTCGAGACCAAGCGCGGCATCGATATCCGCCAGACGATCCGCTTTCCCGAGTGCAATACCCTCCGCCTCGGGGTCCAGGGGGCCGTCCTGGACAACCCGACGGGCAAACTGGATTCCGGCGGCTGGTTCATCCGCCCCAACGGCAGCGTCTTCCTGCGCAGCATCCCCTCCCACGAGACGGACTATGCCTTCTACGTGCAGGACGAACTGGTGCTGCTGCCGGATCGCCTGACCCTGGACGGAGGCCTGCGCTGGGACCGGAAATCCGTGCGCGAAGGGTTCGCGGTGCGCAACGGCGCGGCCGTGAGCGAGGGAGGCTACTGGAACGATCCGGCGGTCAGTTGGAGTGTCGGCGCCCGGCTGGAGCTGACTGCACGTCAGACGCTGACCGCGCGCTACGCCCTGGCCAGCGAAGCGGTCTCCGAAGCCTACGTGACGCGGACGGGAACGGCTCTCGATGACTGCACCGAAACCCGGTACGAGTTGGGCTACGAGTGGCGCGTGCACCCGGCACTGGTGGTCACCGTGACGGGCTATTGGAAGGAGATCGACGAGGGACTGGTCTACGACGGCCAGTACCAGCTCTCCGGCGAATGGCTGACCGCCTGGCGCGCCACCGATTTCGACCGCTACGGCTACGAAGTGCAGGCCAAGGGCGAGATCGCCGAGGGGCTGACCTACTCGGCTTCCTGTACCTATATCCACAGCGAGGACAAGGACACGGGAGACCCCGACGACCGCCTGCCGCACTACCTGCTTGCGGGGGGACTGCAATACGCAACCGGACCCTGGAAGGCGGCCGTAGGCGTCCAGCACACCACCCGCTACCAGGACGACTTCAACACCGATCCGCAGCAGTTCGTCGACCTGGGGGATTTCTGGCTGGTGGACGTGAACGGAAGCTACACCCTGAAGACCGAAGGAATGAACCACGAGTTCTACGGCGGGGTGCGGAACCTCTGCAACGAACACTACGCGACGGTACCCGGGTACAAGGACCCAGGCCTGGCCGTCTATGCCGGCTACGCCCTGCGGTTCTGATCCCGGGTACGAGTGCGGAGCGGGAGGCGCCGCGGGATGCCACCCACTACCGGGGAATCGCCGCTCGCTCCGGCCGGCGACTCCCAGTAGGCGCCACGAGCCGAGTGGCGCAATCCGGAAGGGAGTCGCGCTCGGCTCGCGCGACCTACAGTAGGCGCCACGAGCCGA
>JAFGRS010000799.1 GCA_016935045.1 Lentisphaeria bacterium
CAGTGGCGGCGGGAACCGACACAGCCCTGCGCCCTCTGCCCGAATCGGCGCTCCACTGCCGCAAGGACAGTGGCGGCGGGAACCGACTCAGCCCTGCCCCCGGCCCCGGAGGCACGACCATGGCAAAGGGCTGATACCATACAGGGCATTGGGGGACACGCAACAGCCAGCAGCCGGGCTCCCGCGTCCGAGGGATGCGGTGGTCTCACGCGTCTCCTGTCTGGCCGGCGTGTCGCCAGCGGTCGAGGCGGTCGAGGACGATCCGCTCGAGTTCGGCGTTGCCGCAGGCCTCACGGGCGCTGAGGATTCTGCGCCGGATGGTCGGCTCGTGTTCGAGGAAGGGGCCGAAATCGGGGACCTCCCCGATCCCGGGCCGGCAGCTGCACCCGAATCCAAGGGCTGCGACGTAATGGGCATTGATCTCCTGTTCTGCCTGTCCCCTCACGGGCAGGCAGAGCACCGGTTTGCCGAAGTGCAGCGCTTCGCTGATGGTCGTGTGGCCGCCGTTGACCAGCACACAGCGACAGGAAGCCAGGTCGTCGAGGAATGTGCTCTCGCTGAACTCCCGCTCCGGGACGCCGCTGTATTCCCGGCCCACCCCATACACCCGTTTCTCCCCCGGGAGCGCCGCCAGGATGCGATCCAGCCAGGCGAGGGTACGGGACGTTTGGTACACCACCACGTGGCTGCCATCCGAAGCCCTGCGCCGCAGGACTTCCCGGCGCAGGACGGGGCCGACGATGGTGCAGTCCCGCCGCGGCGGCCCCAGGCGCAGGGGGGGACGGAAGAAGGAGGAGATGATGCGCGTCCGGGGCTGGAGGTAGGTCATGCGGTTGGACCGACGCAGCAGCACCCCGGCCAGCCGGCCGCAGGCCTCGGGATCGATGCGGCACTCGGTGGCGATCTGCTGGTGGTCGAGGGCCACCAGGGGGAGGCGCAGGGCACGGCAGGTCCAGGCGAGGACGGGCTCGTAGTCACTGATGGCGGCAACGGGCCGTACGGTCCGTGCCTGTCGGCGGACGGCCCAGGCGGCCGTGGCCCCCCGCAGGCCGAGGCCCATGTACCCGAGTGTGGTTCGGGCCACATCGAGGCGGTTGGCGCGGTAGCGGAGCCGAAGACCCGGCACCCGGTGGATGGGACACCGGGGAAGGCATTCCTGGCAGACGTCGGCGGCACGGCCCGAGGTGAACAGCTCGACCGCATACCCGGCTTCGAGCAGCCGCGGCACCAGGAACAGCGCCCGGGAAAGGTGCCCCATGCCCTCAGCGCAGATGCCGTAGAACACCGTTGGCGTGGTTGCCGTCATGGCCGGTCCTGTCCGCATCCCGGCAATGGCCTCGTGCCGGCCCCGGTGTGGCTCACCCTCATGCCGTCATGCCCGCTGCCCAACGGGCCTGGGGCGGCTTCGGGGCCCCGTCGGCGCAGCGCCGGGGAAGCCCGGTTTCCAGGTCTTGATGAGGTATGGCAGAACCAGGAGATCCGCTGCCAGGGCGCTACACATGGTGAAGGCCATCAGGAGCCCGAAGCTCCGGTTCGGTCCGAACTCGGAGAGCACGAACAGGGCACAGCCGGCCGCCATGGTGACGGAGGTGAAGGCCATCGCCCGGCCGCTGCGCAGAAGGGTCTGCCGGATGGCGTCATCGCAGCCCGCGCCGGCGCGGAGTTCCCGCCGGTAGCGGACGAGGAAGTGGATGGTGTCATCCACGGCGATGCCGATGGCGATGGAGGTGATCATCACGGTGCCGAAGTTCAGCGAAATGTCGAGGCCGCCCATGACCCCGAGCGTCCACAGCACCGGCAGGATGTTGGGAACCATGGCCACAAGGACACCCTTGAGGGAGCGCAGCAGCCAGAGCATGAGGAGCGCGATCACCACCAGCGTGGAAAGAAAGGAATCCGTCAGGCTGCGCAGGACCCAGACGATCTGCTGCGCGATGCGGTCCGCTTCGCCGGTGACGCTGCAGCGCAGGCGGGGATCGAGGCGGGTGGCGACAAAGGTCCCCAGGTCCTCGATGAAGGCCAGTTGCTCCCCCGACCCCGCGACGCGCAGTCGGGCGCCGATGCGGGCCGAGGCGCGATCGTCGGTGATCAGGGAAGACAGGGTGTCGCCATGTCCCGACTGCGCGTACAGGAACAGGTATTCCGCGACGAGGCCCTTGGCGTGGCGGTCTTCCAGGAGGTTGCCGCTGCTCTCTTCGAGGGTTCGGTGGGTCCACTGCAGCAGGTCGGTGATGGTCAGCGCCATGCCGACCTCGGGCCTGGATTCGATGTACTGCTCGACCTCGAGCAGTTCCCGCAGCGCCCATGGTTCCCGGAAGCAGCCCGGGGGGCCCTGCAGGACCACCTCCACGGACCCGAAGCCGGTCAGTTTCTCCCGGGCGATGGCCAGGCCCCGCATGGCGGGGCTCGAGTGCGGCAGGAACGCGGTCAGGCTGGTCTCGATCCGCAGGCGCGTCGCCCCCAGAATCGCGAGGACCAGCAGCGCCAGGGTCGTAACGGGGACGGCCCTGCCGCCGGCATGGCTGACGGCCGCCACACGGTCGAGCAGGAAGGCGCAGAGCGAGTGCTCATAACGGCGGCGGACCCCCGCCGCGGGCAACGGCAGCCAGGACAGGACGATGGGCATGAGCACCATGCCCAGCACGTATCCCAGCAGGATCCCCAGAGCCGCCCAGAGGCCGAACTGCCGGATGGTCGACAGCTTGGCGACGACCAGCGACCCGAAGGCAACCGCGGTCGTCACCGAGGTCAGGAGGCAGGCCACCAGCATGTGTTCCATCGTGTCCAGAACCACGCCGCGGCGGTCCGTGCCCTGTTGCGCCTGTTCGTAGTAATGCCCCATGACATGGATCGCGTCCGAGAAGCAGACGATGGCGATCAGCGTCGGCAGCATGGCTCCTACGGAGGTGACGGCCTGCCCCGCAAGGGCCATGGCGCCGAGGGTCCAGAAGACCGCCAGTCCCGTGACGGCGAGCGGCAGGAGTACCCCGCGCAGGGTCCGGAAGGCAACGTACAGCAGGACGGCCATCAGCAGCCAGGTCCAGACGAAGAAGCGCTGGAAGTCGTCCCGGGCGCAGCGCGCCGAGTCCACGAACATCGGCGACAGGCCGGTCACATATACCTCCACCCCGGCCGGCCGGCCGACTTCGAGCAGGGCCCGCAGTTCGTCGACACACGCCTTGGCCTCCCGCGATCCCCGCACCAGGGGCGGCAACACCACGTTGAGGACGGTGGTGGTCGCGTCGCGGGACAGGAGATTGCCGACCCAGAGAGGATGGGAGAGGGCGGCCTGTTTTCGCCGCTCGATTTCGGCGGCGTCGCTCGGCACGTCGGGGAAGAGGAGTCGAGCCAGGATGTTGCCCTGGGGCGTCCTGACGATTTCCTCGACCGTGGTCAGGGAGTCCACGCGGGTCACCAGGGGCAGTGCCTTCACGGCCTCGGTTCTGTGGCGCAGGTAGGTGAGGATCTCGGGGCGGAAGACATCGGCAGCCTTGACGACGCAGAGCAGAAGTTCGCCCTGTTGAAAGGTGCGGGCGAACTGCTTGTACGCCTCGCCCTCATGCCCCTGGTGCTCCTCGCTGTCGTAGCTCTCGTAGAGCACCGTCGGGTCCCGCAGTTGCCAGCCCAGGAAGCCCGTGACCACGAGCACTGCCGCCACCACTCCCGGGCGATGGCGGAGGACCCACTCGGCGACTCTGCGTTGTTTCGACATCTGCGACATGGGTCATGAGGGGGGGCGGCCAGGCCCGACGCCTTCGTCCGGTGCGGCCGACCTCCTCGCTTCTTCCCGGCTACGGCGCCGCCTTCTCGATATGCTCGCACACCCTACGGAGGACATCCTCCCCCGGCTTGCAGTGGTCGTCCAGTGCCTGCCGCAATGCCTCTCCCCAGTCGGACCACTGCCGCCGCATGGCGGCGTCCGGCTCGACAAAGGCCATCTCGTAGCTCCGCAACACCTCCCGGGCCTCGTCCTCCTCCCTCCGGGTTGCATCCCGAAGGGCCCGGTCCAGCCGGGCGAACTGCTGCCGCAGGGCGCCACGTTGCCCATCGGGGAGGTCGGCCAGGGCGGCGTCACGGACGACCCACACCCCGTAGGTGTAGGCGAAAGGAAGGGCAAAGGCCCGGGTCAGGTGCCGGTGCCAGCGCTTGTACACGGCGCCGGAGAGAGGAGCAATGACCGCATCGAGGGTCCCGTTGCCGAGGGCTGTAGGCACCGCGGCCGCCGGCAACGGGAGGGTCGTCCAGCCCAGGGCCCGGAGGGCATCCTCCTCCCTCCCCTGCGCCGGGACCCAGATCCTCCGCTGCCGCCACTCCTCCGGCGACGACAGGCCCTGGGTGGACATCACGTAGGCCCAGCCAAGCTCCGAGATGGCGAGGGCTTCGAAGGGCCCGTCGCTGAGTCTGGCCAGAATCTCGCTGTCCATGGCGGCACGCACGTGTTCGACCTGCGCGTCCGTACGGAACAGCAGGGGAACCGCATAGGCCAGCGCATCCCGGCCCAGACCCAGGCTCTCGAACTCATGGCCCAACACCAGGCCGCCGTCGAGGGCCCCGGCACGTATCTCTCCCGCGATCCCCACCGCACCGGCGGCGGCCGGCTCCCCGGGTGCGGCCGGTCCGACCAGGACCAGGTTTGCCGCTGCCGTCGGGAGGCCGGCTGTCTGCCCGGCCGCGTCTTCGAGTGCCCGCCAGCGTTGGAGTCCCTTGGGTATGGGGACGCCGACACGCAGCTCGGCGGCGCCGATCCCCGTGGCCACGAGGAGACTGCCGGTCAACCACAGCATGCGGTGTCGGAGCATGGCGCCTGTTCCTCCGGGGGTACCTGTCCCCGCTGTCCCGGTCAACCACCGGGGTCTCGCTGTGGCCGATCCCATTCCGCCAGGGCCTGCCGGGCCCGTTCCAGAGCCAGTTCGTTCATCAGCGCGTGGGCGGGTTCATCCGGCGCCCCGGCCGCGATGGCGGCGCGCAGCCTTTCCCTGGCCTCTTCCTTCCGGCCCCGGTCGCGGAGCCACAGGGCGTGGTATACGGCCGGCATCCGATTGTGCTCCGCTGCCGCGTCGATGGCACGCCGGAAGTGCGCCTCGATCACGGCATCTTCCGCCGGCAGCGTCGCCGCCAGCAGGGCCAGATAGAGGTGTGCGGCGCCGGCCCGGTAGGCGCCGTCCAGTTCGACCACACGTTCCATGATGACCTCGATCCGGGGCAGATCGCCAATCGCAGCCACACTGGCGTGCCGCGCGCGGACCCAATCGGTCCATACCGACCCGAGCAGAAACAGGACATCGAGATCCGATTCGTCTGCCCGGCGCACCGTCTCCCCCAGGCGCCGGACACTCCCGGTCCGTGCCTGTTCGAGGCCCGGAAGCACATCTCCGGCCGCCCGCAGGGCGTAGGTCAGAGCGCGTTCCGTCAGGCGCTGCGCCCGGACCGCGTCGGTCTCGGCGAGTTGCCCGCCATAGAAGCCATACAGCCCGGCTGCCGCCTGCAGCAGGCGAGGATCTCCGGGCGATGCGCTCAGGGCTCCCTCGAGCATCAGGATGCAGGCCGGAATCCCCTCCCGGGCGAGACCTGCGTCCGGGACCCTTCCCAGCCCGGTCGCCAGGCCGGCCCCAAACCGGGATGCCGGGGAGGCGCAGCCGCCGGCCCAGAGGACCCCCGCCAGCAGCAGGAGGGATGCCACGGCCGGACGCCGGGGACCCTTCCCGAGGGAGCACACGACACGCGTGCCGACCTCGTCCCTGCCCGCCAGGACACGCGCGACAACACCGGGTCTGCGCCCGCTCGCGATGGTGCAACTGCCGCACTCCGCCGCGATGTCCAGGGCGTGACGCACCTTCTCGGCCATCCCGCCGCTGACATCCGCCGCATCGCCGTCGAGGGGGTACATCCCGGCGACGTCCGCGCGGGTCAGCGTGGCCATCACCGGGCCGGGCCGGTCCGGGCTGTGTGCCGAGCGGCCGTAGACCCCGTCCACGTCCGTGAACATGACCACCGTCTTCGGGTGCAGGGCCCGGGTTAGAATCGCCATGATCGTGTCGCTGGACAGGACCCGGAAGCTGCCATCCTCCTGCGGCATCAGGTCGCCGTGGAAGACCGGCGCCAGGCCGGCACGCGCCGCAGCGCCGATGGCTGCCGCCAAACCGGCCGCACGCACACTACGGCAGTCGGCGCCAAAACAACGCGCGGCATCCATCGGCAGTGCCTTCACGCCGGACTCGAACAGGACCTCCAGAAAACGGCCATGCAGATCACGCAGAGCCGCACCCACGGCGAAGGCCAGTCGCGGATTGTCCGCCGGGATCACCCCCGTCCTGGCATAGGCATGCTCGACGGCGGGACGCTTCCCCACCAGACCCGTGCCGTGCACCAGCACAAAGGGCCTCGCATCACCGGCAAGTTCGCCGGCGATGCGCCGGACGTTGTCGCGGTCAAAGAGAAACGGGCAGTCGCCCCGGGTGATGACGGAACCGCCGAGCTTGATGAGCCGCATGCCGCATCCGAACGTAGCGCTACGCGTAACTGGGGACCATGGACAATGGACCATGGACCATGGACCTTTTCAAGCCAGAGACGTCAGGTACGTACCCAGCGTGATGGCCGGCGTGGATGTGAGCAGGGCGATGACGGTTCGGCACGCCTTGCCGAACCGGAATGGGATCCACCGGATTTCCAGCTTCCCCATTCGACGTTCGCTGTTGGGCGTTCGGCGTTGGGCGTTCGATAGGTCCATGGTCCATTGTCCATGGTCCTTGCAGCGCAATGAGATGTGTAGCATTTCCGAGACGTCTAGTTGGCTGCGGCGCATGCCGCCTGGGCCATGGGGACGGGAGCCGCTGCGCCGGACCTCTCCCGCAGGCGCAGGGCGAGTTCCTGAATGCGCCGTACACTCATCTGTTTCCTGCGGTCGGAGCCGTCACACACCGCCCCCCGCACGCCGATGATGTCCGGCCCGATGGCACACAACGTCTCGATATGATCGAGGCCGATGGAACCCGCCAGCGCCACCATCATACCCGCCTCGTGACCCCGCTCGACGAAACGTTGGATCTCGTCCACTCGCAGGGCGTCAAAGAGAGTCTTGCCGTCCTTGACGGCCGTATCGACCATGACGACGTCGGCGCCGGCTTCCCCGGCGGCATCCACCAACTCGTCGCAGGGCACGCCGCCGAAGCGCCGGTAGTCGGCATAGCCGCACGCCACCGCGAGGATGTCCTTCCGCACCATGCGGATGCTACGGGTCACGGAGGCCATCATGGCAAGCGCGTCGCTGTAGTTCGTGGCCCCGTACAGCCCCGCCTTGATGTAATGCACACCCAAACGCGCCGCGGCATAGGCGGCAAGCCCGGCGGTTCCCGGCTTGTTGGGCAGGTCCCCAAGGGCAACGCTCACCGTGGCCCCGAGGGGGGCAAGCTCGGACACGATCGCCTCGGTCACCCAGGGTGGCTGGGCGCCCAGCGAGCCCTCGGCGACGTTCTTGATATCCACGATGTCGCAGCCCCCACGGAAGGCAATCCGGGCCTCTTCGATACAGATCGGGCTGATCAACAGCTTCATGTTCTCGTCTCCACTTGGCACACTGTCCCGCGGGGATGCACGGATTGCGGGGTCGCGCAGGATGCCGCCGTACCCACGGCCGAGATGGCTTCGTTCCGCCTCACTCGAGAGCTTCGGATTCAGCGCCGTCCCCGCTGTCTTCGCGCATGAAAAGCAGGGTCCTGGTGAAGGCGCCGAAGAGGGCCGATATGCGGTCGGAGAACCGTGCCGGGACGCTGCTGTAGGTGATGGTCTCGCCTCCGGAGTTCTGCTGCATCCAGTGCAGGGAACTGCCCTCGTCGTTGGTGGTGACCAGCAGCGTGCCGTCATCCTGAATGGTGGCCGTGGTTTCCTTCACGCCCACTTCCGGCAGGCCCACCACGCTGCCCGCGGCATTCAGCATCGTCACCGGCATGCGCTGCAGGCTGCCGAGAAGACTGGGCGGGCGGGTCTTGACGCTGACGCTCGTTTCCGCCTTGGGGGACTTCTCCCAACTGGCGTGCACGGCCATGTTGGTCCTCACGTGGACCTGCTTGGGTCCGGGGCGGGAGATCTCCACGTAGCGCCGCGCGCAGCCGCTGGAGACGACCAGCCCCAGGCAGGCGAGCAGAGGGACGCAGACCCGTCTTGCCACAGACCCGCGCCGGTTTGGCGTCCCCGCACGGGGTCTCCCGATCCGTCGCCCCGCTGATTGCTGCCTGCATGTTGTGACCATCGGCTTCCCTTTCTCTTGATCGCCTGCGCCTGACGCTTGCCTGTACCATGGCCCAAAGACACCGCACAACCACGCACCCGGACCGAGACTTCACCTTGGCCAAACGCCAGTTGCCGGACGTCTTGGCGAGACGCTCTCTCTGCCCAGGTCCACGGATCTCCGGGGAAAACTCCGGCCAAACGGAGCGTGGTCTGCTGTCCCGTCGCCGCCTTGCGCCCCCGGGGCAGAGATCCTCGGGAGCGGCCGAGAAAAGACCATGAAATCGCCTGCAATGTACCCAGCCGTTTGCCCCTGTCAAGGCGAAAACACCCCGCAACGCAATGCCGCAGTCAAACCCGCGAGTAGCCGCGCGGCCGCGGGCGTTCCATCCCCCATGGAACGCGAGCGTACCGCGAGCATCCCGGCGTTGACTGAGGCATTACCCCGCAACGCAAGGCGTCCTGCCGTTCGGATGCCAAACGTAGAGCCGCGGCTGGAGCGGCCGCGTTTCGCGGCCAACTCCCACGAGGCCTTGGGCGTTCGTGCGAAGACGGCTGGTGAGCCTTCCCCTATTCACCCCCTGGGGAACTCGCGCACGACCGCGCTTGCCGGCAGGTTGGCGTCGACGGGATGGCTGGGGTCGGAGTACCGGCTTCAGCGTTGCCTGGCGCCCCTGAGCAGCACCACGATGGTGCCGCACGCGAGAACGACGAGGCCCAGCCCGATGGCAAAGAGGACAGCCCGACGGACCCGCGGCATCGAGGTTTGCGGTTCGCCGACAGGTTCGGGTGGTTCCGCGGGCGGCGGGGAACAGACTGGCGGCGTCTCGACCGCGGCCTGCGCTTCCGGCGCGCGGTTCGCCTCCCCGACCTCTTCGGTCTCGGCCGCGGCCGCGGCGGCGGGGGCCACGCCGGCGAGGGGCGGCAGTTCCACCTCCTCGTAGGGGAGCATCCCGAGGGCCTTGTCCCAGGCCGCGCGCATGAGGATGTCCAGTCCCGGATTCTGGGCCTTGACCTGGCACGAACAGCCATTGATGAGGAAGATGCAGGCGTCGGCGATCACCTCTTCGTTGATGCCGGCGCCGACAAGGGCGAACAGGGCCCTCCCGCGCCCGAAGACCGGGAAGGCCATGGGCTCGTGGAGGTTGGCCAGGTCCTCTTCGGTCGCCAGAAGCAGGTCCCGCAGGAATTCCTCCTCGGGATCGTCCCTGCGCACATCCAGGATGGGGAAGGAGACAGAGGGACCTTCTTTCCCTTCCTCCTCCATACCCATATCCTCCGGCTGAGGAGGCAGAATCAGGTTCCGGCTCAGCTTGTCCAGGACGCCGCGCAGCCGGGCGCGGGCTTCCCGGTCCGCCTCCTTCCGGCCGGATTCGAGGAACAGGAACACCGCCGTCGCGTCCTTCACGAGGGCCGCCGCCAGCGCCCGCCGTGCCGGGGAGTCGAGAATCCGGCGCAGGGAGTCGTCATTCAGGGGGCCGCGCCATACGGAGGGGATCTCCTGGGGGCAGTACGGGAAGCGCACTTCGAGTTGGGGCGCGCCGGAAACACCTTCCTCGGGCCTGCGGAAACGCACCGCGACGTTGGGGATGCTGTCTTCCTCGGCCTCGAAGACACGGGTCATGCGCTGCCGGATGCCTTCCTCCTCGGCAGCCGCGCAGGTGACGATGAGGTCATAGGGGTCGGGAGGCCAGTTCTCGAGGGCGTACCGGTACACCGGAGTGGAACACCCGAAAACCCTCGTGCCGGCGCCGAGAAGCGCCACGGGAAGCAGCATCAGCACCGTCCGGAGACCCGATCTTCTCGGGGGTCCCGGCCGGCTGTGTTCGGTAACGACCATTGCTCGTACAGCTCCTGAATTCGCAGACCCGGGGCGGCAGCCGCGGTCGGACCTGCCGCGCCATCACCCCCCGTGCGCCATCGCCCCAACCACACACCCTGCCTCAGACCCGCCCGGGTCCCGCGGGTTCCGCCCAGCGGCACATACGCAAGGTCTCGAAATCGTCTGGAGCGCCCGCGTCTCCGCGGGCACACTCCGGGACGCGCAGACGGTTCTGAGACGGTTTCCAACAGCCTTCCCGGGACCCCGGCAGGCCCCGTTCAGGGGCTGCCGGGGCGCTCCGTGAACAGCGCCGGACCCCGGAACACCATGTCCCAATTCTTGAACACAGGGTCCAGGCCCCGTTCCCGCAGGGCGCGGCAGAACTCCGGGACGGTGCGTTCGTCCGAAACGCGGAACTGGCCATGGTCGTCAGGCAGGGGGCCGTGGGCATAGCCCCCGACGGTGGTCCGACTGGCCACGCTCATCTTCGAGATGCCGATGCCCGCCATGCCGTCCCGGAAACGAGGCGATTCGCGGGTGGACAACACCAGCGGTACGTCCGGCAGCGCGATGCGGAAGGCGAAGACAATCCGGGCCAGGTCCCGGTCCGATACCGGGCACGGGGCATCGAATCCCCCCGGTTCCGGACGCAGCCTCGGGAACGAGACGCTGATCCCGCCGCGCCAGAAGCTGCGCCGCAGGTGGTCCGCGTGACGGTAGAGGCGAAGCGCTTCGGCAAAGGGATCGCTCAGGCCGAGCAACGCCCCGAGGCCCACCGACCGCACCCCGGCGGCGAGGGCTCGCGCGGGGGCGTCCAGGCGCCAGAGGAAGTCGCGTTTCGGCCCCCAGCGGTGCAGGCGGGCGTAGAGTTCCGGGTCGTAGGTCTCCTGGTAGATGGTCAGTCCCACGCAACCCGCCTCCACCAGGCCGGCATACTCCTTCTCATCCATGGCGAACGCTTCCACGGTCACCGCGTCCACGTACCGCGAAGCCAGCGCCACGCAGTCCCGCAGGTAGGCGTAATCCGCCCGGGCCCCGCGCTCCCCGGTCAGCAGAAGCACCTCGTCGATGCCCCTGTCCCGCAGGGCCCGAAGCTCCGACTCCGCCTCTTCGAGGGACAGCCGCCGCCGGGGGACGTCCCGGTCCGCCGCATAGCCGCAGTAGACACAGCCGCCGGAGCAGAAGTTGGAGAGGTACAGGGGCGCATACAGCGCGATGGTGCGGCCGAAGTGGCGTCGGGTGAGGTCTCTGGCGCGCGCCGCCAGGACCTCGATCTGGCCGGCCGCGGCGGGGGAGAGCAGGGCGCCCATGTCCTCGGCGTTCCGCACTCCCCCATGGACCACCCGGCGCACGGATTCGAGCCGCACGGCAGGCGTTGGCGCCTGCGGTTCGCCGGCCAGCCACGCTGGCAGGACCGGGGGCCGTGCTCTCTCACGGGGCCCGGTGACGGGGTGCACCGCAACGCTCACCGGACACCTCCCGCGGGTTCCAGGAAGGCCGTCAGGGGACTGGTGGCCACGGCGCCGTCGGCCATCGGCATGAGCCCGCCGAGGTAGGCCTCCCGGCCCGCCGCCACGGCCGCCGCGAAGGCCGCCGCCATGCGGACGGGCTGTCCGGCCGCCGCGATGGCGCTGTTGACCAGCACCCCGGCGCACCCCAATTCCATGGCGCCCGCTGCCTCGGAAGGGGTCCGCAGACCCGCGTCCACGATCACGGGGACTCCGCTGTCCCGCAGGATCAGCCGCAGCATCTCCACGGTGGCGAGCCCGTGGCCGCTGCCGATGGCCGATCCCAGGGGCATGACGGAGGCACAGCCCACGTCCTCGAGGCGCTTCGCCAGGACAGGGTCGGCCGGGATGTAGGGCATGACGATGAAATCCTCCGCGGCCAGCACCCGGCAGGCCTCGTAGGTCTCGATCGGGTCGGGCATGAGGTGATGCGGGTTGGGGTGGATCTCGACCTTGACGAAGCGGCTGCCGCAGAGCTCCCGGGCGATGTGCGCGGCGGTGATGGCCTCCTTCGCGGTTTGGGCTCCGGAGGTGTTGGGCATGATGTGTACTCCGTCCTGGCGCAGGGACTGCAGGGGTCCCGCGAGGTCGTCCCGGGGCCGGGCCGGGTTGAAACGCCGCAGGGCGACGGTGACGAGTTCGGCGCCGGATCGCCGGATCGCCTCGATCATGGTCTCGCGGTCGGAGAACTTGCCGGTACCCAGGATCAGCCGGGAGTGGAGGGTGACGTCGCCGAGGGTCAGGGGATCGTTCGCTGTCATGCTGTGCACGCTCCGCGTCAACCGCCGCCTGCCAGGGTCAGGATCTCCACCCGGTCGCCGTCGTGGAGGGCAGCGTCGGCATGGCGGTCCCGGGGCACGATCGTGTCGTTGAGGATCACCGCGGTGCGGGTGGCGCCGGCTCCAAGCCGGTCCACCAGGTCCCGCACGGTCGACCCCGGCGGTACGTTCCTGGACTCTCCATTGAGGGCAATCGTCATCGCGCCACCGTACCACAAAAAACACACGACCGGCCCTGCCCGGGACCGGCCGTCCTTCCGCCCTCGACTCCCTACGCCGGCACGACCCGGATCAGGTTCCTCGGGTATGATCTCAGCCCCGCAACGGCAGGGCACCCCGGTCTATGGATACCCCATACTATACCCCCGGATGCCCGGGACGCGATTCTCCCCGGACCCATTCCGAGTCCTGCCTGCGCCTGCAATGATGTCAGGGGCCGGGCCAGAGACGAAAGCCAGCTTGCTGGAAGTGGCGATCGAAGGCGAAGGCGTCCGAGAGCCGAAGCCGCCGCATCATGACAAACGAGACACAGTCGCAGTAACCTAACGTCTCGGAAATGCTACACATCTCATTGCGCTGCAAGGACCATGGACAATGGACCATGGACCATGGACAATGGACTCGTCGAAC